>JAJYKC010000402.1 GCA_021788955.1 Acidobacteriota bacterium | reverse complement strand
CGCTGTCGACCGGGCGGACGCTCAAACAGGATCTGGTGCTTGAATACAGCACTCTGCGATGGCAGATCGGGATCGGCGGACGATGGCCGCTGATGCAGTCGTTTGACTCTCCGACGGCGTTGCGGGAGAGGTTTTCGGCGTTCTTGTTCTACGAGTATTACTTTGCCTTGCCGCATCGGAGGCACAGGAGGCGGGATTTATGAGCGCGGTGGGCCGGATGGGTCTGGTGCTGCTGGTGGCGCTGGCCGCGGGAACCGCTCGCGGGGAAGAGGTCTGGCGGACCCGCGCGGTCGCGAAGCTGTACGGCGTGTACAGTCCGCGGGGCTTTTTCAATCTCGTGGTGCGGCTCAAGTGTCTGGATAACGCCGAGTGGGTAAAGTTAGATCTGAAACTGGCCCAGATCACCGTGGACTTCGGTCCTGGCGAGGAGGTCTCAAAGGAGACTTTGGCCCGGGTGCAACACGAGGCCGGTTACCGTCCTGGGCCGGTGGATTTGTTCCGGGTGACCGGGGAAACGGTAGACCACTCGGCGCCAGGCTGGATGCGCCTGAAATCCCCGCCACCGAAGAAAACCGCCCAGCGCAGCCGCATGGCTCGCCGCCGGCGCGGTTAGCCTAGCCACTGAGGATTGTGCGCAGTGCCGTCGAACATACTCGTCGTTTTGAAGGGCTCGAAGCGGCCGGTGAGCGCGGCGTGCCGGGTCCTCGCGAGCAAGGCGTCCTGTTGCTCCCGTGTCAGGGGCTTGAAGGTGCGGACCGCTTCAAAGGCCTGGTCAAGCCGCTCCATGCTTTCACAGCCGTTGATGACGACCGAGACCGGCAGGCTCATCGCATAGTGCAGGCACTCGATGGCGGTGGCGACGTTGGCGCGGAGCACGAAACTGTCACCGAGGGGCTTCATGCCGAGGACGCCGATGCCCTGAGCGACCAATCGCGGCACTACCTGGTGGGCGAAGCTGCGGAAGTGGGCGTCGAGGACGTTGAGCGGCATCTGGCAGGCGTCGAAATGAAAGTTGTGCGCGGCGGCTTCGTCGAGCATACGCAGGTGGACGATCGGGTCCTTGTGGCCTGTGAAACCGATGTAGCGGACTTTGCCAGCCTGTTTGGCGGCCATCACCGCTTCCAGAGCGCCGCCGGGAGCGAAGAAGCGGTCCGGATCCTCGAGACGGATGTTCTCGTGGTATTGGATCAGGTCGATGTGGTCGGTCTGGAGGCGCGTCAGACTCTCGTCGATCTGCGCGGCGGCGGCAGCCTTGGTGCGGCCGTCGAACTTGGTCATCAGGAACGCCTTCTGGCGGTAGCCGTCGCGAAGAGCGAGGCCCATGCGGCGCTCGCTTTCGCCGCCATTGTAGTCCCAGCAGTTGTCGAGGAAGTTCATGCCGCGGTCGAGCGCCGCGCGGATGATGGTGATGCCCACCTGCGGATCCTTGGGGCGTCCGATGTGGTGGCCGCCAAGGCCGATGAGCGACACCTTCTCGCCGGTTTTGCCGAGCGTGCGGTATTTCATCTCGCCGGAAGATGGGGCGGCGTGCGCCGTAAGGCCGGCGGCCGCGAGTGCACCGAGAGCTTCGCGCCGGTTCATATTTTCTCCTCTGCCGATCTGGCGACTCTTAGTTTGCCACGGCGGCGATCGGAGAAGGAAGGAGCAGCGAGGCGGGGAAGCAGGAAGACGAGAGGCGGGGCGGCGGGGCGCTCGAGAGCGAGGCGGTGCGTCCGGCGGCGGCGCCTTCGACCTGAACGCGTCCGGCGCGGCGGGTAATGCGGTAGGCGAGGCGTGCGCCGTTTTGGATTCGGATGGCTTCGAGCGGACCGGGCACATGGGAAAGCATCTCAACGCCCTGGCCGCCGACCAGGATCGTGAGATCCGTCGTGCTCTCGCCGGCTTCGGCCGATTCGAGCAGCCCGGCGAGATCCTCGAGAAACGCGTCCACGAAGCTCTTATCGCGCACGGAGCGGGAAGTGTGAGGGGTTACCTCTGGCTGAGGCCGCCGTCGATGGCGAGAATCTGGCCGGTGACGTAGTCGGTCGCGTTGAGGAAATAGGAGACCGCGGAGGCGATGTCCTCGGCGGCGCCGGGTTTTCCGGCCGGGGTGAGGCGGACCATGGTTTCGCTTTCCTCGTCGAGCGGACCAAAGGGGATGACGCCGGGGGCAACCGAATTTACGGTGATCGTAGGCGCCCAGGCCTTGGCAAGGGCGCGCGTCAGATGGATCACACCGGCTTTCGACGCGCAGTAGTGGGCGTGGTCGGCCCAAGGGCGGATGCCTCCGAGCGAACTGATGTTGACGATGCGGCCGGCGCCGGAGCGGAACATCAGGCGGGCGGCCTGCTGGCAGCAGAAGAACACCGCTT
The DNA here is from genome assembly GCA_021788955.1 of Acidobacteriota bacterium. Next base: position 1,632 of record JAJYKC010000402.1, on the reverse strand, counting down.
TCAGGTTCACCGAGTGGATGAAATCCCAGTCGCGCTCCGTGATGTCGAGCGGGTCGAAACGGGTGAACCGGGCCGCGTTGTTTACCAGGGCGTAGAGACCGCCGAGGCGGCGATCCACTTCCGCGAACATGGCTTCGATCGAGCCGACGCTTTCGAGGTCGGCCTGGAAGAGTTCGGCGCCGCCGCATTCCTCCGCCACGGCGCGGGCTTCGGCGGCCGACGAGTTGTAGTGGATGGCGACCCGGAACCCCTGGCGGGCCAGGTGAAGCGCGATGCCGCGGCCGATGCGCCGGGCGCCGCCGGTGATGAGGACGGTGCGGGGTTCCATGCCTTGAGCGGGGAGCGGACGAACTTCGAGTATCGCAGGGAACGGGGGCGACTGGCCGGAGCGATGATAGAATTTCTCTGCGAGCGAATCGGCCGGCTGCGGGCGGTCAACGACGGAGTTCAACACCGAATCGAAGGTATAGGGCAGGGCGTGTTGCATCGCGCCGGCCCTCCAGCCGCGGAAGAGTCCATCGACGGCTTCGGCGTTCTCATTTGCCAAAGATCCAATCCTGCGATTCTGCTCGGGCGTGCTTCCGCTTGGCGTGAGGGAAGCTCGCCTGCCTTGCGACGTCCCTAAACAAGCTGCCGGCGCGGGGTTCGAGCTGCGCGTTTTTTACACCGGAGCCGGCGACGTGAGACTGGATCACTTTCGGATCGAGCGTGCCAGCGGCGCGCGCCGCAGATCATCATCGTGGCCCGGAAGAACGCCTGACAAGCCGCATCAGCTCGCCGATTCGATCTGCAGCGGCTGCGGCTGCAGCGAGTCCGCGCCGGCGTGCGGCGGCCAGGTGGTGCCGCGCAGCATCAGCCGGGTGGAGAGGACCACTTCGGGAATCGCGACGCCGGGCGACGTCATCTTCTCAATCGCCATACGGGCAAGCTGGCGGCCGAGTTCGATGTAGTCGATGCGGACGGTGGTGAGCGGAGGGATGGTGTTGATCGCGTCCGGCACGTCGCCGTAGCCGACGAGCGCAAGGTCGTCCGGTACCCGGCGCCCGATCTGCCGCAAGTGCTCCCAAACGCCGGTGGCCACGTCGTCGCCGGCGGCGAAGATGGCGGTGATTTCGGGCCGGCGGCGAAGCATCGCCTCGGCGCAGGAGTAGCCGTTGCGGAAATTGTCGGTAGAGAGCGCGACGGTCTGCGCGATGGGTTCGAGGCCGGCTTCGTTCATCGCGAAGGCATAGCCGCGGTGGCGATCCTCGAACCAGCGCAGCGAGGTGTCGCCGATAAAGCAGATGTTGCGGTGGCCGAGTTGGATGAGATAGCGGACTGCATCGACGGCGCCGCGCGTGTCGTCGGAGCGGACCTGATCGACGGTGCGGATGCGGGTGGCGCCGATCAGGTTGTTGCCGTAAAGGACGTAGGGGATGCGGGCGTTTTCCGTGGCTGTGACAAGATTCGGGTAATTTGTTCCGGCGAGGATCAGGCAGTCGGCGATGCGGTGGTGGCGGAGCACGGCGGGGAGGGTGAGTGACGCGGCCGGAGCGCAGGCAAGGTAGCTGAAGCGTTTGAAAACGACGACGTAGCCGGCCTCTTCCGAATATGCTTCGGCGCCCTGGAGCAGGCGGGCATGAACAGGATGGA
>JAJYKC010000401.1 GCA_021788955.1 Acidobacteriota bacterium | reverse complement strand
GGAGGCGGCGATGCCGGAGGGACGGATGACGCCGGAGGGGGTGCTGGGGCTGGAGGAGACGGCGCTGCGGGCGTGCGGGTTGTCGGGGCAGAAGACGAAGTACCTGCGGCATCTGGCGGAGTGCACGGTCAAGGGGGACGTGCGGTTTGCGGAGTTGCCGGGGTTGTGCGACGAAGAAGTGATTGAGCGGCTGACGGTGGTGAAGGGTGTGGGCGAGTGGACGGCGCATATGTTCTTGATCTTCACGCTGCGGCGGCCGGACGTGCTGCCGACGGGCGATTTGGGGGTGCGGTCGGCGATGCGGCGGGCGTACCGGATGCGGGCGCTGCCGAAGCCGGAGCGGATGGAGAAGATTGCGGCGAAGTGGCGGCCGTACCGGTCGGTGGCGAGTTGGTATTTGTGGCGGAGTTTGGAGAGCGGGGTGGAGTGAGGCGGGTTAGTGGCGCGTGGAGCGCTTGCCGCCCTGCCAGCCCCGGTCGATTTGGCGGGCGGCTTCCTCGATGCCGTGGGCGGTGGCGAGGGCGGCTTTCTTGGCATCCTCGATGACGACGTAAGCGGCCTTGCCGGCGAGGCGGGCGGCGTTGTCGAAGGCGCGGTGGATCTTCTCCCCGGTTTCCTTGTGGGATCCGCAGGCGCTGAGCAGGGCGGCGAGCGCGAGCGGAAGGAGGGTGCGGAGGGACTTCATGGCAGCCGGGGGCGCAACAGACGAGTGTAGCGCGGCGGGGGTGCGATTGACGTGGCGGCGGGAATGCGATAGATAAACAGGGACGATGCGCAGACGAACGTTTTTCCAGGCGATGGGAGCGCCGCTGGCCGGGGCGATGCTGCCGGGCGCCGCGGTTGCGGACACGGCGAAGATGAAGATCACGCGGATCCGGTACTATCACAATCCGCGGTCGCGGCCGATTTTTAATCAGAGCGCGAACATTGTGACGGTTGAGACCGATGCGGGGATCACGGGCATCGGCGAGGGCGGGTCGAAGGACACGGTGGAGCAGTGCGCGAAGATGATCGTGGGCGAGGACCCTTCGCGGATCGACCGGCTTTGGCAGATCCTGTTCCGCGGGTATTTTTATCCGGCGGGGCGGGAGAAGCTGGATGCGCTGGGGGCGATTGATCTGGCATTGTGGGACATCAAAGGCAAGGCGCTGGGCGTGCCGATTTACGAGTTACTGGGAGGGGCGGCGCGTAACTTCATTGAGTGTTACTCGACGGGGTTTCCGAGGCAGGGGTCGCTGAAGGAAACGGCGCGGGCGTGCCGCGAGGCGGGATTCCGGGCTTACCGGACTTCGGTGGCGGATCCGGCGGAGGGGGAGCCGTTCAACAGCCACCAGATTGTGCGGAAGACGTACGAGCAGTGCGTGGAGATCCGCGAGGGGGTGGGGAAGGACGGGGACTGGTCGATTGATTATCATACGCGGCTGGATCTACCCGACGCGGTGCGGCTGAGCACGTTAGTGGAGCCGCTGGAGCCGTATTTCTGCGAGGACTTAGTGAGGAGCGAGAACCCGGATGTGTACCGGGAGCTGCGGCAGAAGGTGAAAGTTCCTATTGCGGTGGGAGAGCAGTTTGGCGCGCGGTGGGACGCGACGGGGTTGATTGAGAATCAGCTTATCGATTATTCGCGGATGACGCTGCCGAACGTGGGTGGGATTACCGAGTATGTGAAGATCGCGGCGCTGTGCGAGACGCATTACATCGGGTTGATACCGCATTTCACGGGGCCGGTGTCGGAAGCGGCGCTGGTGCATGCGTGCGCGCCATTCCCCGGGCCGGTGATGTTTGAAGTGACCGGGCGGGGGCCGAGGCAGGAGCCGCACCTGCCGGAATGTCTGGATTTCCGGAGCGGGAGGATTTACCTGAACCGGCGGCCCGGATTGGGCGTGACGCTGGACGTGAAACCGCTGGAGTTGCAGGCCGAGATCACGGAGAAGGACCGGTACCGGGTGACGCCGATTTGGGAGCGTCCGGACGGGTCCATGACAAACTGGTAGGACGAAGCGGTAACCCCGGTTCAGGGCATCCGGATGCCGTTTTCGCCGATGATGCCGAGGATGGATATGAGGTTGGTGACGCCGAGTAACTCGCGGACGCGCTTGCCGACGTTCATCAGGTGTAAGTCCGAGCCTAAGGCGGTGGCGGTGACGTAGAGGCGCACGAGGGTTCCCAGGCCCATGCTGTCGATGGTGGCGAGGTCCGTCATGTCGACGACGATGTGTTTGGTGGTTGGGATGAGTTCGCGGACGGGTTTATAGAGCTGGTCGGTTACTCCGGCGACTAACTTGCCGCTGCAGCGGACATAAGTTACGTCGGCCGAGGGCTCGATGGTGAAGGAGAAGACTTGTTCGGGCATGGGTCAGGCGGCCTCACGATTGGCGCGGTCGCGTAGGGCGCGCATGTAGGCGATGGAGTAGGCGAGGCTGGCGCGGACGAAGGGGTCGGCGGAACCGGAGGGGGAACCGGCCGGGCCCATGTGGGGGATGTGGTCGGGGATGACGATGCCGTCGTAGTTTACGTCCCGCAGGGCTTTCATGATCTGGTACATGTCGTAGTAGCCATTGTCCATGAAAGTTTCGATGAAGTGGGGGAGCGGGGCGCTGACGTTTCGGAAGTGAATTTTGAAGATTTTCTTCTGGGCGCCGAAGTAGTGGATCATCTCGGCGGGGTCCTTGCCGGTTAGTTTCTTGCCGCCTTCGAGCCAGGTGCCGCAGCAGAGGCAGAGGCCGACGTTGGGGCTATCGGCGATTTCCATAGCGCGTTTGTAGCCTTCGAAGTTGGCGAAGATGCAGCGGGGGACGCCGGCGAGGATAGGCGCAGGCGGATCGTCCGGGTGGATGCCGATGCGGACACCGGCCTGTTCGGCGACGGGAGCGACCTGCCTGATGAAGTAAGTGTAGTTATCCCAGATTTCTTTTTCCGTGTAAACGCGGCCGTTGGAGAGCGGCGGGGAGTAGACTTTGCCGGCCCAGTAACCTCGGGCGTTGGGGCTGTTGATGTCGAACTCGCGGGTGTCGCAGCCTCGGGTTTTGGCGCGGCCACTGCTCCAGATGCCATTGCCCATGTGGGCGTAAGTGGTGTAGTAGATGCCGGCCTGGCCGCAGTAGCGGAGAAAGTTCTTGTACTCTTCGATCTTTTCGTCGCGGCCGGGGAGGTTGAGAGTAACTTCCGGCATGTTGTGGAGGATGCCGCTGGGGCCGACGGCCGTGCCTACGTTATAGACCTTGATGCCGGCGGATTCGTATCGCTCGCGCATTTTGGTGAACGAGGCGGCGTTGGCGGTGGCGGGGGTGGAGGAGAGGCTGACGTATTCGACGCCGATCTGGTTCAGGAAGAGGAGGTCGTCGCCGGTGGGGTCGGGGCGGTAGGAGGTGGCGATCTTGATGCCGGGCGGGTTGGGGTGGACGGTGGCGGAGGCGGTTGGCGCGGCGGCGAGCAGGGTGGCGGCGAGGGCGGCCTGGGTGAATTCGCGTCGTCCGAGGGGTGGGGCGTTGTTGTCGTTCATGGCGGTGTGACAACGAAAGCATATAGCAAACGGCGGTTGGGCGGGGTGTATACTGGCGGGCACGTATGGCGTGGCGGGCGAGAGTTTTTGCCGTGCTGGCGGCGCTGTGTCTGGGCGGGTCCGCGGCGGCGCAGCACTGGTACGACAACGCGGTGATTTACGAGATTTACCCGCGGAGTTTTCAGGACACGAACGGTGACGGGATCGGGGACCTGAACGGCATTACGGAGAGGCTCGATTACCTGAAGCAGTTAGGCGTGGATGCGATCTGGATTACTCCGTTTTATCCGTCGCCGAACAAGGACTTCGGGTACGACGTTTCGAATTACGTCGATGTAGCGAAGGACTACGGGACGCTGGCGGACTGGGACAAGTTGGTTGCGGAGGCGAAGAAGCGGAACATTCGCGTGCTGGTGGACTTTGTGCTGAATCACACGTCGGACCAGCATCCGTGGTTTTTGGAATCGCGATCGTCGCGGACGAAC
>JAJYKC010000400.1 GCA_021788955.1 Acidobacteriota bacterium | reverse complement strand
GGAAGATTGGCGCTGTGGTTGAACTTGAGTGGAACTGCCAGGTCGAGGCCCGAGCCCGGGGCGACGACATTCTCAGCGGCGATGTGGGTGCGAGTTAGCGCCGGAGTAATGTCGATACCGGAGCCGCTGTCGCCCGGTGTCCCGACGGCTGTGATGCGGACGACTTCTTTGTTGGCGGGAGTGCCGACCGTGACCTGATCGCTCACGGCGAAGCCATGCACGGTGCGCACTTTGATGTTAGTGGCGCCGGCGTTTGCCTCTGCGGCGAGCGCGGTGTGGCCGGCCTCAGTACCTACGTTCGTGACGGTGACGGTCTCGATGCCGTGGCCGACGCTCGAAATATCCAGACGGATCTTGTCACCGGCGGCGATGCCAGAGACCGAAGTTACCTTGATGTTCGTCGCGCCGGCGGCGGCATCGGCTGCCAGATAGGCTTGCGTGCCCGGCTTGCCGACTGAAGTAACTGTGGCGACTTCATAGCGCTCCCTGTCGCTTGCGACCGCGGGGTAACTTGCGCCGTAGCCGAGCGCGATCTTCTGGCCGGCCGCGAAACCGGCGACGTTCATTACGGGTACGTTGGACGAGCCGGGCGGGATGGTGATTATCGGACCTTCGGGAAGGGGCTGCCATAGGGTTGTGTGGTTGGCGGCCGCGGTTCCGAGTGACGCGATCTTGCGGGTTTCCGCATTCGGACCGGCGCCGACGGTGATTGTGTCGCCGGGCGACATACCGGCGGTATTTCTCAGGTAGATGGTTGAATCGCCTGGGCGCGCGGGGACCGCGAGGCCGGAGTCGGATAATCCGAGCAGGTAAAAGGCGCCCGAGGCGAGCGTTGTGCCAGAGGGGATTTTTATCGCGGAGAAGATGGCCTGCTGGGTGGGGTGAACGGTGAGCGTCCAGTTGGAGAGGTCGATGCTGTGGGGGCCGGCGTTGTAGAGTTCGATGAACGAGTCGGTCGAGTTAGCGGGCTGGCCGGAGGCGATGCGGAATTCGTTGATCCTGACCGCGGGTACATTGCGCACTTTTTCCGCGGCTGTGTCAGAAAGCCTGGCTCCGGTGGACTGGTTTGTCCAGGAGGCTTTGGCGACTAAGTCGCTGTTGAGTGGAGTTAGTCCTGAAGTTACCTTGAACGTGGCGGTCACGCTTGCTCCGGGGGCGACGGGCTCAGCGAAGGTTTTCGAAGTGGAGGTCCCGCCCGAGACGGCGGAGGTCCAATGCGGGTTGGGCACGGAGAGGCTGAGAGTGAGGCCGACGGCGGGCGATGCGGTGGGATTGGTGAAGGTTAAGGTGGTGTCCTGCGAAGAACCGGGCGCGAAGACCTGGAGTCCGGGCGGAGCGGCGGTTGCCGAGGCCGGCGCGAGGCTCAGGGGCTCAACTCCGTATCTGGCGGCGACGATGTTGTCTTGCACGAGTTGGTCCGTCGCGTTTGTTGGGTACGTGCCCGCGGCGGTCATTGCTCCTTCGTAAAAGGTGCCCTGCGAGCGGTTGCTGTTGTCGCCGCCGTTGCCCAGCAGGATGGCGCCCTGCTTGCGCATCGGGTCATAAGTGGCGTTGACGCGCGGCCCGTCGAACATCACGGAAAGCGCGCCGTGCTGGGCGTCGCCGGCCAAGGTGGACCAGTGGTGCGGTTCGCCCTTGGCCATCGCGGTGACGAAGCGCCAGGCAAGGGCCGGGAGGCTATTGCAAGGCCTGGAGCCGTCGGGATTGACGCAACCGACGAGATTGTTTTCCTGGTCGGTCATGACCCAAGGGCCCGGCGGTATGCCGTGATGCCAGGACATTGCGTTGCCGAAGTAGAGGGTTTCCATCGTGCCGTTGTCGTCGTCGCGGCTGTCGATCTCGGCGTTGCCGTAATCGAAGCAGCAGCCGGAGTTGAAGTGGTGGCCGTTGACGACCCAGTACTGCCCTTCGGCCTGGTCGTCGACAGCGGCGCCTTTGACGTCGTCGATGCGGAGGCCCATGCCGGGCTCGATGAAGACGCCGTAGACCTTATGGCCCATAATGCTGATGGGCGCCATATCGGCGAGCGGAAGATTATTGAAGCCGCCGAGGGCCGAACCGCTGAAGCCGCCGCGCGGGGCCTGGGTGAGATCGTTGTGCTTGCCGGACTGATCGTAGATGGTCGTGATCCAGCAGTAGGTGTTGGCGCAGAACCGGTCTTGCGCGGCCGCGTCGGCGTAGCCGCCGGCATCGGGGACCGGCGAGGCTGTGGGCGGGACGATGCCGATATCGAGGGTCTTGCCGTCGGACTGGCGGAGGACCTGGTAGAGCGGTCCGTTGTAGGCGGCGTAGAGGGCGCGCGTGGTGCTGTGGGCAGCGACGCAGGCGTCGCCGGCGGCGGCGTAGATGTCGCAGGGGCCCTGCGAGCGCGGGGGTGCGGTAGCGGCTTGCGAGGGCTGCGCGATGGCTAGCGAGGCGCAAATCGCAATGAGCGGCAGGGCGAGCGCGCGAAGAAGATTCGTTTTCATGACTGTCGTATGGGCCTTGCAGGCTATCGTATATCTGTTTCCCCTGGCGGCGGTGATCGTGAGACCGCGGAGGCGGGCGCGCCGGGACGGTCCGGTGTTGCGTACACTTTCTGAGGAGAACGTATGAATTCGTGCAGACTCGTTGTCTTGCTTGTGGCGATCTCGTTTGGCGCGCTTGCGGCGCGGGCTCAGTCGTCGAACGCTTGCTCCGACCTTACCGGGCTCAAGCCTGGTGGCGTCGAGATCACGAAGGCCGAACTGGTTCCCGCGGGCAAGACCGTTCCGCCGCCTTTCCCCGGCGCTCCCTCGATCGGTCCGCTGCCGGCGCACTGCCGGGTGGACGGCGTTATTAACCGGCGCAAGGGTGTGGACGGGCAAGAGTTCGGGATTGGCTTCGCGGTGGCTCTTCCGGCGCCCGAGGCGTGGAACGGCGACTTCATGATGCAGGGCGGTGGAGGGGGAAACGGCGTCGTCGCTTATCCGGCCGGGGCAAACTATACGGGCGACAGGCCGGCTCTTACTCGCGGATTTGCTGTGGCAAGCACGGACACGGGACATAAGGCGAAGACCGGTCCGTTTGACTTCTCGTTCATGCGCGATCAGCAGGCGTATCTCGACTTCGCTTTTCTGGCGAACGCGGAAGTGGCCGGCGTCGCCAAGCAGATCATCGCGCGGTACTATGCGAAGCCTGCGAGTTACTCGTTCTTCGTCGGTTGCTCGACAGGCGGCCGCGAAGGGATGATTCTTTCCCAGCGTTATCCGGCGGTGTTCAACGGCATCGTGTCGGGGGACCCGGCGATGCGCACCGGGATGTCGAACCTGGCGATCGCGCAATGGATTCCGGTCGCGTATAACCAGGCTGCGCCGAAAGATGCGTCCGGCAAGCCGGAGATCGATAAGTTTCTAAGTGACCAGGACCGCACGTTATTCATGGATGCACTTATGAAGAAGTGCGACGCAAAGGACGGCGTAGCTGACGGTATGATCTTCGATCCTGTCGGGTGTGAATTCGATCCGGCGGTGTTGGTCTGCAAGGGTGGGCAGACGGAGGGGTGCATAGCCGGGGAGAAAGTCGCCGCGATCAAGAAAGCCTTCGCGGGGCCAAAGAACGCTTACGGCACGCAGGTGTATCCGGGGTTCCTGTACGATGCGGGAATTGCCGGAAAGAACGGTGTGCCGGGTCTGCTCGCACTGGGTAAGAACGGGCTATTCGGACCTTACACGACCGCGACGGAACTGGATGTCGACAAGGCGGCTCTGCACGCTTCGGATCCGCTGGTCGAGCCTGCATCCACCAACCTCTCGACGTTCTCGCAGGACGGGGGCAAGCTGATTTTCTTTCACGGCGACAGCGATCCGTGGTTTTCGCCGCTTGACACGCTGGGCTATTACAAGTCGCTGGCGGCGGTGAACGGGGGCGCGGAGAAGGTGGCCGAGTGGAGCCGGATGTTCCTGGTTCCCGGAATGGGGCACTGCGGCGGCGGGCCGGCGCTTGATCATTTCGACATGCTGAGAGATCGGA
>JAJYKC010000399.1 GCA_021788955.1 Acidobacteriota bacterium | reverse complement strand
CCCCGCCGTCCTGGTCAACGGACCCGCCACAGTCTCCCGGTAACCACAAATCCGTTAGCCGGCCTGTAACGCCCCGCCAGGCGGATGCACTTATCAAACGGTCCGCATCCAACGGGGGAGGTAAGCTGTGAACTACGTCCAGTTACGCCGTGGCGACTGTCTTCCAGCGGTCGGCGTCCTGCAAAAGCTGCTAAACCGCACCGGCTTCCGCCTCGTGCCGGATGGCGACTTCGGTTCGCGCACCGAAAGCGCCGTGAAAGAATTTCAGCGCCTCTACCGCCTTAAAGCCGATGGCATCGTCGGCGAAAAAACCTGGCCCAAGCTCGCTCCCAAAGATCTGCCCATCGTCGACTGCATCGACGTCTTCGATCCAAGTCTCGCCGAGATGGAAGACAAAGATATCACCGCAGCCGGCGGCAATCCCGTTGTCATCGGAGGCATGTGCGCCGGCGTCGAGCAAGCCGTCCACGAAATCGTCAGTGTTGCCCGCAAGACCTTCTTACTTCGCTTCCACGGCCACGGCGCGCCAGGTGTCGCCGGTCTCGGGTTCGGCCAGGGAGAGATCGGCTGGGGCGAACACGCCAACATCGGCAACCAGAACTTCAACGAACTCGCACCGGTCCTCACGCGCCTCCGGCCGATCTTTGGCCCCTACGGCAACATCCAGTTCATGCACTGCTCCACCGGCCAGGGCCACAACGGCCACTTGCTGCTCTATCGAATCGCCGACGCCCTCGGTGTCCCCGCCACAGGCGCCCTGCAAACGCAGTACGGCGGCGGCCAGTATACATTCCAGTATGAAGGCCCCACCTTCACCGCGATTCCGGAAGGCGCAAGCCTCGCCGACTGGTGCCACGGCATTCCGGACTTTCCAGGTCTATCTCTCGCCTGAAATACGGCCGGGTTAGAACAGTCCCTTCAACTCGCGGAAGCTCTCCACGCGCACCAGCCGCCCGTCTCCGTCGGCGATCTCCTCGTGCTCGAGCCGCCACGTCCGCGCATGTGGCACAAACACCGCCTGCAACCCCGCCGCCAGCGCCGGATTGATATCGGACCGCGGTGAATTGCCGATCATCCACGTCGCTTCCACATCCAGCGCCCTCGCGTCCACAAAGCGTTCGTAAGTGTGCTGGTCCTTCTCCTTCACAACTTCCACATGAGTGAAATAACCGCTCAGCCCGCTCCGCTCCACTTTGCGCCGCTGCTCGCCCGCCTCACCCTTGGTGAACAGGATCAACTCGTGCCGCTCCGATAAGTGTTCCAAAGTCTCCGGCACGCCGTCGATCAGCTCGATCGGGTGATCCAGAATCCGCTCCGTCAGGCGGTTCACCACTTCGAAATCGCCGGTTCCCACCGGACGCGTTGCCAAACGGTCCAGGCACTGCCGTAAGTTGCGCCCGAAGTTTTCCGCCCCGTAACCGTGTACCCGGTTATTCGCCCGTTCAATCTCGTCGAGCTCCTCGCGCACTTCCTCCGGCGTCAGCGATGGATGTCCGAGTAACTCGCAGAACTCCTCAAACGCCCGCTCGAAGTAAATATTGTTTTCCCAAAGCGTGTCGTCGGCGTCGACCAGCAGCGTGCAGCCTGGCGCCTTCACAAATTCACCGGCAGCTTCCCGTGGCCATTCCTCGGTGCAACGTCTCTTACGTGTTGAATCGCCCGCTCCCGGTTCACATATCCGGAAAGAAACTCCGCCAGTTGTTTCATCCGCTGCGCCTCGGACCGCGTTGCGAGCAGCACCTGCCGGAAATCCAGGTCCTCCACCGGCTGGGCGATCTGAAAGCTCAGGCGCGGATGCCCGGGCGCCGGTTCTTCCACCTCGTCTCCCTTAAGCTGCTTCAGCTCCTCGAACCCTTCCATCGCTTTCTTAGTCGTCTCTTCCGGCACCGGTTCGAAATCGTCGTCGTCGTAAAAATCCACCGATCCGCGCAAATACGCCTTGTCGTCGTTCAGTCCGAGAATTTCGAAACGCCGCCGGCCGGCAGCCAGAATGTCGAGCCGCCCGTCGGGATAGCGGCGCAGCACCCGCTCCACAATCGCCGTGCACCCCGTGTTCACAATCCCGCGCTCGCCCGCGCGCACAACTCCAAACTCGGTGCCGGCGGAGATCGCATCGCCGATCATTTCCTTGTACCGGTCTTCAAAGATATGCAAAGGAATCTGCGTACCCGGAAACAGAACCAATTGCAGCGGAAAAAGTGGCAACAGATCCCGTTCCATATGTACTATTATGGCGTTTACCTGCAGCGACGGGCAATCATCCTCGATGCGCATCGACGGTAAGGTGGTCCTGATTACGGGAGCCAGCGCGGGCATCGGCGCGGCATGCGCACGCGCCTTCACCGGACGCGGCGCGCGAGTGATCCTCACCGCGCGCAATGCCGCCCTGCTCGCCCAGGTGGTTCCCGGCGCCACCGTGATCCCCGCCGATCTCGAACAACCCTCCGAACGCACTCGCCTCGCCGAAGCCGCGCTTGCCTCCCACGGCCACGTCGATATCCTGGTCAACAACGCCGGCGTCGGCGCCTACACGCCCTGCTGGAACACTGAACCCGTCGTCGCCCAGCGCCTCTTCGAACTCAACTTCTTCGCCGCGCTCGACCTCATCCGTCTCCTCGTGCCCGGCATGCGCTCCCGCCGCGAAGGTTTTCTCGTCAACGTCGGTTCCATCGGCGGCCTCGTCCCGCTCCCCTGGTCCGGCCTCTACTCGGCCTCCAAATTCGCCCTCGGCGCGCTCACCGACAGCCTTCGCGTAGAACTCCGCCGCGACGGCATCCGCACCATGACCGTCTGCCCCGGCTACGTCACCACCGGCTTTCAATCGCATCCTCTGGCCGGCGCCGCCCCCGCTGGCGTGATCCGCGCCCGACGCTTCGCGATCAGCCCCGAAACCTGCGCCCGCGCAATCGTCCGCGGTGTCGAACGCAATGCCCGCACGCTCGTCGTTCCCCGCGCCGGCTGGCTTCTCATCGCTCTCCGGCGCATCGTTCCGGGCCTCGTCGATGCAAGAATGGAACAGATGCTTTATTCCGAATCCCGCTCATGATCCTTAAACTCAAGCGCACTCCGGGCCTCTACCTGGTCGGCTTCATGGCCAGCGGCAAATCCACCGTCGGCAAAATGCTCGCCTATGAACTGGGCTGGAACTTCGTCGACATCGACGCCGACATCGAGACCTCGCAAGGAAAGAGCGTCAACGAAATCTTCGATCAACAGGGCGAAGAAGTCTTCCGGAAAACGGAGACCGAGGCGATCCGGAAACGCGTCCGCGCCATCCAGACCGGCCGCCCCATGGTCGTCGCCCTCGGCGGCGGCGCCTTCTCGCGCGAGGAAAACTTCAGCGTCCTCGAGGAAAACGGCGTCACCATCTGGCTCGACACGCCCCTGTCTCTCATCCGCAGCCGCCTGGTCAGCGTCTCCGACCGGCCGCTCGCACGCGACCCAGAGCACCTCGAACATCTCTACTTCGCCCGCCGCGCCGCCTACGAACGCGCCGACTATCGGATCGAAATCCGCGGCGACGATCCCGCCGAAGCCGTCTCCGCCATCCTGCGGCTTCCCATCTTTTGACCTTGCCCGCCCACTCCGCCCTCCGCCGCGACGCCCTGCGCATCTTCCGCGCCGCCCTCCGCGCCGCCGATCCCCGCGAGGCGATCCGGCGGCATGTCGCGCTCAAATCCAACACGCTTTCGCTCGGCGCCCATCGTCTTCCGCTCTCCCGCTTCGACCGCATCTTTGTTCTCGGGGCAGGGAAGGCCTCCGCCCGAATGGCCCAACAGGTGGAATCCATTCTCGGCACGCGCATCACCGCAGGCTGGATCAACGTCAAGGACGGCCATGTCGCTCCGCTCAAGCGCATTCATGTCCACGAGTGCTCCCACCCCATCCCCGACAGCCGCGGCCTCGAAGGCACACGCCGCATGGCCGAAATCGCCGCAACCGCCGGCAAGCGCGATCTCGTCCTCTGCCTCATCTCCGGCGGCGCTTCCGCCCTCACCCCTCTGCCCGCCCCGCCCATAACAC
>JAJYKC010000398.1 GCA_021788955.1 Acidobacteriota bacterium | reverse complement strand
GGCTGCGAATACAAGCTGGTGCGTGATGCCGCGGGCCTGCGGGCGGCGGATAAAATCCTGCTGCCCGGCGTCGGCCACTTCGGCCAGATCATGGCCGCGCTGGACGATCTCGGCGTGCGCGACGCGCTGATCGAGCGCATCCGCGCCGGGATCCCGTTTCTGGGCATCTGCCTGGGCTTGCAAGCGCTCTTCGAATCCAGCGAGGAAGCTCCCGGCGCGCGCGGCCTCGGCATTTTCCCCGGCGCCGTGCGGCGCTTCCCCGTGGACGCGCGCGTCCCGCACATGGGCTGGAGTCCGGTCACCCCGCGCGAAGGTGCCACCATGTTTCGCGGCGCCGCGAGCGATCCGTATCTTTACTTCGCGCATAGCTTCTACGCGCCGCTCGTAGATGCGACCGCCGCCGTCTGCGACTACACCGTGCCTTACACCGCGGCAATCGAGCGCGGCAATCTCTTCGGCGTGCAGTTCCATCCCGAAAAGTCCGGCCAACTCGGCCTGCGCATCCTTCGTAACTTCGTGGAGGCGTCGTGTTAGCCCGCCGCATCATCCCTTGTCTCGATGTCACCGCCGGCCGCGTTGTCAAAGGCGTCAACTTCGTCGGCCTGCGTGACGCCGGAGACCCGGTCGAGTTGGCCCGCCGCTATAACGACCAAGGCGCCGACGAGTTAGTCTTCCTCGACATCACCGCCTCGAGTGACGCCCGAGAAATCCTGGCGGACTTAGTCGAGCGCACCGCCCGCGAAGTCTTCATCCCCCTCACCGTAGGCGGAGGCATCCGCTCGGTTGACGACGCGCGGCGGATTTTGTTCTCCGGCGCGGACAAGGTCAGCGTCAACACAGCCGCCGTGCGCCGGCCCGAACTCATCACCGAGCTAAGCGAAGAGTTCGGCGCACAGGCCGTCGTCCTCGCCATCGACGCTCGCCGCAACTCACAGGGAAGTTGGAACGTGTTCACCCGCGGAGGCCGCGACGACGAAGGGATCGACGCCGTCGAGTGGGCGCGCCGCGGCGTCTCGCTCGGCGCCGGTGAAATCCTGCTCACTTCCATGGACACCGACGGCGTCCGCACCGGTTTCGACTGCGAACTTACCCGCGCCGTGAGCCGCGCCGTTTCGGTGCCCGTCATCGCTTCCGGCGGCGCGGGCAGCCCGGAGGACTTCGCGCGCGTATTTCAAGAAGGCGAGGCCTCGGCCGCGCTCGCCGCTTCCATCTTCCACTTTGGAACCTACGTCGTGGCCGACCTGAAAAACTACCTGGCGGCGCGCGGCATCCCCATGCGTCCCGTGCCGAAGGAGAACTGAAACCATGGTCATCCCTTGCATCGATCTGCAGGGCGGTAAGGTCGTGCAGCTTGTGCAGGGCCGCGAGAAAGCGCTCGAAGGCGAAGCGCCGGTCGTCATGCTCAAGCGCTTCGAAGCGTTTCCCGAAATCCAGATCATCGATCTCGACGCCGCCACCGGCGACGGATCTAACGACGCGATCGTCGAGATGCTCGCCTCCCGCGCCGTCACCCGAGTCGGCGGAGGAGTCCGCACCCCCGAGCGAGCCCGCCAGTTAGTCGAATGCGGCGCGCATAAGGTCATCGTCGGCACCGCCGCGCTCGACGCCGCCCGCCTGGCGGAAATCTCCGCCGCCGCCGGACGCGAACGCCTCATCGTCGCCCTCGACTCCCGCGGCGGACGCGTCGTCGTTCAGGGCTGGCGCGAGCCGACCCAGTTCCGCGCCGAAGAACTCATCGAGCGCACCGCGCCCTTCTGCTCCGGCTTCCTCTGTACCTTCGTCGATAAGGAAGGTCTCATGCAAGGCACCAACCTGGACTGGTTCCGCTCCCTTCGTAAAGCCACGCCGCTCGAGCTATCCGCCGCCGGAGGCATCACCACGCTCGACGAAATCCGAGAACTTACTTCGCTCAATATTCACGCCGTCGTCGGCATGGCCATCTACACCGGCCGCCTCGACCTCAACCTGCTGGCTTCGCTGCATCGCACTTGATGACATCCCCGCCATGAGCATGGTGCTTGGAACCTACGTCCCCGATCACGCAACGCCGCACGCCGAGATCTGCCACTCGTTCGTCTACCGCTGGTTCATCGCGTGCGGGCTCATCACCGGCAACTACCCGGACCCTCTGGTTGAACTGAACACCCACACCGCGCCGCCGATCCTCTGCGCGGTGCACGGCGCTGCGGTGCGCCCGAACGCCAACATCCACGTCCAGGCCGGCGACATAGTCGGCTTCTGGAACGGCGCCAACAACCAGGGCTGCTTCGGCGTCGGCACCGGCCGCGTGCAGGTCGCCAACGTCAACGGCGGCTTCCCCGGCAACCAGATCGCCAATCCTTTGCTTCGCCTCGGCTGGGTCGGCAACGGCAACCAATGGCGCTCCATGGGCGGCACTGTGCTGACCGTTACTTACCGCACCCCGGCGCTCGTCAACCACCCCTAAGTTCGTCTCAGCTCTTGAGCGAGGGGTCGTGGGTTTGGCGGCGGAGTTCGTCCATGCGGTCGTGTAAGTGGCGCGTAAGTTCGGCGTGCTCGGGTTTGCCGTATAAGTTGTTGCGTTCGCCTGGGTCGATGCCGAGGTCGTAGAGTTCGAATTCCTGCGGCTCGTTGTAATAGTGGATGTACTTATAGCGGGTGGTGCGTATGCCGCGGCTGGGTTTGACTTTTTCGGCGTCGGGGTATTCGTAGTATTCGTAGAGCCATTCCTCGCGCCAGGCGGGTTTCTCGCCTTTGGCTAATGGCAGCATGCTGTGGCCCTGCATGTTGGCTGGTACGGGGAGACCGGCGAGTTCGAGCATGGTGGGGGCGATGTCGAGGTTGAGCACCATTTCTTCGCGCGTCTGGCCAGCGGCGACGAGGCTGGGGTAGCGGATCTGCATGGGCACGCGGATGGACGGTTCGTGCATGAAGCGCTTGTCGTACATGCGCCATTCGCCGAGGAAGAATCCGTGGTCGGCGCAGTGGACGATGGCGGTCGAGTCCATCTGGCCGGAGGATTCGAGCCAGTCGAAGACACGGCCGAGGTTTTCATCGCACGAGACGAGCCCGGCGTAGTAATCCTTAACGAGTTCTTCGAGGGAGCGCGGGTCGTCGGTGCCAAGCACAGTGGTGCCGATTTTGTTGTCGGCTTCGGCGAAGGCGCGGGGCTTGCCGGGGTAACCTTTCAAATCGTCATCGAAGGTGTCGGGTTTTGGGATGGGGACGCCGTTATAGAGGTCGAGATGGCGGCGGGCGCGGTAGAAGGGCGCGTGGGGCGTCTGGAACCAGAGCATGAGGCAGAAGGGTTTTTCGCGAGGTTGCTTGAGCCAGGCGAGCGCCTTGTCGGTCATGAGGTCGTCGGCGTAGGCGTTGTAGGTGTCGGGTTCGCCGATTTTGCCGTCGCGGCCTTCGCTGAATTTGGGGTGGTAGTAGTTGGTGGCGGGCGCGTTGAAGGCGAAGTAGTAATCCCAGTAGCGCTCCTGGGCGCCGTTGCCGACGTGGGCTTTGCCGCACATGGCGACTTCGTAGCCGGCTTCGTGGAGTAGATCAGTGAACAGAGGGATGGAGGAGGGGAGCGGGTTGCGGACGTGGTTTCCGAGGGCGCCGGTCGCGTGCGAGTTCATGCCGGTGAGGGTGACGGCGCGGGCTGGGGCGCAGAGCGCATTGGTGACGAAGGCGTTGGTGAAGCGGATGCCTTCGCGGCCGATGCGGTCGTGGTTGGGGGTTTTGAGCAGGGTGTTGCCGGCGATGCTCATGGCGTCGGCCCGTTGGCCTTCGCCCAGGATGAGCAGGAGGTTGGGGCGTTTGCCGTTGGCGGGCGGCGGGGGCACGGCGGCCTGAAGCGAAGAGGCGAGGCTGAGGGCCCCGGCGCTCGAAGCGAGGAACTGGCGGCGGGTTGAGTGAGGCGAACTGTCGGGCGTGGACATGATGGCTTCTCCTGGAGGCGGACGATAGGAGCTTACCAACTGTGATATAGCTGAGCAAGTGAGAATCGCGTAATTTACGTGTTAAATCCGAGGTTTCAAAAGTAGTGAAAAGCGA
>JAJYKC010000397.1 GCA_021788955.1 Acidobacteriota bacterium | reverse complement strand
GGGAAAGTGCGCCAGAGCCGGAATTGTCGTCTGCCTCGGCCATTAAACAGGACCGCATCATACGGTGCATTCTCCTCTCCCTCTCATCGGCCGGATTGGGGAAAAGCCTTAAATACCAACGCCCGTCATTCCGGGGTACGATCACACCATGCAAGCGCCGGACGAAATATGGACATTTAGCGTCCCGCTCGCCTGCCGCTATGTCGTGCGCCCGCCCGCTGCTCCCGCACCGGCCGCCGGCCTGGCCGTTGTGCTTCACGGCTACGGTTCAAGTCCCGAGGCGATGCTGCGCCTTTCGGCGCCGCTGTTCGGCCCATCCTGGGCTATCGCCTCCGTTCAGGCGCCGAACCAACACTATTTGACCACTCCCCAGGGTGGGGTGGGTAGCGGCGCCGTTCCTGCTTACAACTGGGGAATCCGCGATCACTGTGAAGATGCGGTTCGCCTTCACCATAGCATCGTGCTGCATGTTTTTTCCGATCTCCGTGAGCGGTTCGCCCTGGAACCGTCACAGTGTCTGCTTGCCGGCTTTTCCCAGCCGGTTGGACTGAACTACCGCTTCTGCGCCACTTACCCAGGAGAGATTGGAGGCGCCATCGGTATCTGCGGCGGCGTTCCGCGCGACTGGGAAGAGATCGGCTATCAGGCCGTGAGCGCGGCGCTGCTCCACATCGCGCGCAGCGAGGACGAGTATTATCCGGTCTCAACCGTCGAGCGATTCGAAAGCCGCCTGCGCCTCCGGGCCAATGACGTGGAGTTTCATCTTCTGCCGGGTCCGCACCGTTTCCCCTCCAAGGCCGGGCCGATCGTCCAGTCCTGGCTCCGGCGGGTCTTCGAGTTCCGGATTTGACGTAACCTCTCGTTTCCAAGCCGTGCGGCACGCCAAGCAGGCGGCGTCGCACTCGGCAAACAGACACTCCTTTTATTCCAGGTCACCGTTCGCGGATCGCGTTGGGCATGAATTTCTCCCGTCTTGCACGAGGGGACCGAACTACGGGGTCTCGAGCGTCGACCAGGATTGAAATATCGACGGCCTTGTAAAGGATCCCGAGGTGGTTCTCCGCGGGAAGATGGTGCAGCAGCTCATGCAGAGCAGCCTGAGCCGGTCTCTCCCGTTAACGCCGCGCACAACGCAGCGGGGCGCGGACGTTGGCTGGTCGAATGGAGCGCGCCCCGCTGTGCGCTCAGAAGATGAAGCGGCTCGATATCTTCACCAAGCAAATGGGGAAAGGCGTGCGCAGTAGCCGCCCGCAGTGTGATGTAATGGCCAGCGATGAAAATTGCGCTGGCCTTGGTCAGTCTGGCGCTCGCCGCGAACGCCGCACCGCTTCCCCGCATTGAGAAAGCCAACGGGCACTACCGCTTGCTTGTGGATGGCGCGCCGTTTCTGATGCTGGCCGCGCAGGTTCATAACTCGAGTGGTTGGCCGGCGCAGATGGAGCAACTGTGGCCCGCCGCCCACGCCATGCACCTGAACACGGTCGAGGTCCCGGTGTATTGGGAAGACATCGAGCCCGTGCAACGGCAGTTCCACTTCGACACCGTGGACGCCATCGTCTCGCAGGCGCGGCGCGAAAACTTCCGGCTGGTGCTGTTGTGGTTCGGCACGTGGAAGAACGGCACGATGGACTATGCGCCGGCATGGGTCAAGTCAGATGCGGCGCGCTATCCACGAATGCTCGATGAGTCCCGCCATGCCGTGCGCACGCTAAGTCCACTGAGCCACACGACGCGCGATGCCGATGCCGCCGCTTTCCGAGCCCTGCTCGGGCATCTAAAGCAGACCGACGGCGATACGCACACCGTGATTTTGATTCAAGTAGAGAACGAACCCGGGTCGCTCGGGACCGACCGCGATTATTCGGCGGAAGCGAATCGGGTGTTTGACGGCGCCGTGCCCGAGGCGCTCGTTCGCAAGCTAGGCCGGAAGCCGGGCACCTGGACGCAAGTATTCGGCGACGAAGCCGGGGAGGCGTTTTCGGCGTGGTCGGTTTCCAGTTACATCAACGCCGTCGCCGAGGCAGGCAAGCAGGAGTATTCGTTGCCAATGTACGTCAACGTCTGGCTGCGCGAGCAGAAAAACTTCATGCGCCCCGGTGAGGCGTACCCGAGCGGCGGGGCAACGACGAATATGCTCGCGCTATGGAAAGCGAACGCTCCGGCGCTCGATCTGATCGCGCCGGATAACTACGTGCTCGACCCGGATAATTACATGGGCGTCCTGGAGGCTTACCGGCGCCCGGACAATGCGCTGCTGATTCCGGAAACCGGCGGACCGCGGTTCCCCTCGTACGAATTTTCCGCGATCGCGACGTATGGCGCGCTGGGGTTCTCGCCATTCGGACTCGATTCCTACTGGCAGAACGGCAAGTTGATCGAGTTGGGCGAAGCGTACGCGGTAAACAACCGTCTGCTCGCTGGCGTTTCGCCTTGGATTCTGAAGCTGCGGGACGAAGGAAAGCTCAAAGCGGCGATCGAAGCGCCGCTGCTGACCGAACAACTGCTGAAGTTCGACGACTTCGAAGTTCTGGTGCAGTTTGGCCGCGCGGTGGCTTCTTACGGCGGGTCGATCGCGCAAGGCAATCCGGAGCCGACGGGGCACGCACTGGTCGGGGAGCTTTCGCCGGGCGAGTTCGTCATTCTGGGCGCCAATGCGCGCGTGCAGTTCCGTCCGCGGCGCGGCTCGGAGAAGACGCACGCCGAGTTTATTTCCGTAGAAGAAGGTACGGCGCCGGACGGCGTCTGGAAACCCACGCGCCGCCTCAACGGCGACGAGACATTTTTTGGCGTGGCGCTGCCGGCCGGGGGGCGGCTGCTTCACGCAAAGGTGGAAAGTTACTAGACGGGAGTTAGTCAGTTATGGAAGTTACACGAAGGGATTTTGCCTGGGCCATCGCGCGCGCCGGAGCCACCTCGGCCGGCGCCGCGTTTTTCTCCGCGTGGCTGCGCGCCTCACCGCCCGGCGCCGCGCATGTTCATTCCTCCGCGCCTCCGGAGCCGGACCGGTTCACCAACTACCATCCGCAATTCTTTTCGCGGCCGGAGTTTGCCTCGCTCACCGCATTCACGGAAATTCTCTTCCCCACCGACGACACGCCGGGCGCCGGCGAAGCGCACTGTGCGCCGTTTATCGATTTCGTCGTCCACTCGGCCGCCGAGTATGCACCGGAGATGCAGACGTCCTGGCGCGAGGCGATGGTGTGGCTCGGCACGAGCGGATTTGGATCGATGAGCGCGCCGCAGCGGGTTTCGCTCATCGAAGCCATGGCTGCGCCGGAGCGAAATCCCCAAGTCCACCACGACGGCTTCGCCACTTATCGCCTTATTAAGGAGGCGACCGTGCGGGCTTACTACACTTCGCGCGCCGGCCTGATTGATGACCTGAATTATCAGGGCCTGGCGTATCTAACTGCTTTCCCCGGTTGCGATCATCCGGAGCATCACAAGGTATAAGTTCATGCCACAAACCAAGTACGACGTTGTAGTAGTAGGTTCCGGAGCGTGTGGCGGGTGGGCAGCCATGGCGCTGGCGCAGAGCGGGTTCCGCGTCGCGCTGCTTGAAGCCGGCTCGAACATCAACCCGGCGAAGGACTTTCATCACGTCTTCCCGTATGAACTCCCGTTTCATGGCGCGGGCCAGCCGGGCTTGATGAAGAAGCGCTATCCCAGCGCCACCGAGTACAGCTACCACATCATGATCAACGGCGAGGAGAACCCGTATACCACGGCTCCCGGTAAGCCGTTCCGCTGGACGCGCGCGCGGGTGCTGGGCGGGCGGACGCTGCACTGGGGACGATGTTCGGACCGGATGGCGGATTACGAGTTCCATGCGGCATCGCGTGACGGTTATGGCGACGACTGGCCGATTTCCTATGCCGACATCGCGCCCTATTACAGCCGCGTCGAGCGCTTCATCGGCGTGAGCGCCTCGAACGATGGGTTCCCGCAGTTCCCCGACGGCGAGTTCCTTCCGCCGATGCCGCTGAACTGTGCTGAAGCGATCTTCGCCGCCGCTTGCCGTAA
>JAJYKC010000396.1 GCA_021788955.1 Acidobacteriota bacterium | reverse complement strand
CGTGCGCGAACACGCGATGGGTGCGATTCTGAACGGCCTCTCGCTGAGCAAGATTCGCCCTTACGGCTCCGGCTTCCTGATCTTCAGCGACTACGGCCGGGCGTCGATCCGGCTCGGGGCGTTGATGGAGATCCCCGTCATCTACGTCTTCACGCACGACTCGATCGGCGTGGGCGAGGACGGGCCAACACACCAACCGGTTGAGCAGATTGCCTCGCTGCGGGCGATTCCGGGCCTCATTGTGATGCGTCCGGGCGACGCCAACGAAGCGGCCGAAGCCTGGCGCGTCATCGGAGAGCTGCGCCATGAACCCGTGGCGTTGATCCTTTCGCGGCAGGCGCTGCCGACGCTGGACCGCACCAAATACGCGCCGGCCTCCGGCGTCGCCAAAGGAGCGTACGTGCTGGCCGATTCGCCCGGCGGCGATCCGGAAGTCATCCTCATCGGCACCGGCAGCGAAGTGTCGCTCTGTGTCGGAGCACATGAGAAACTCACCGCCGAAGGCGTGAAGGCGCGCGTGGTGAGCATGCCGAGTTGGGAATTGTTCGAGCGCCAGGACCGGGCGTATCGCGACGCCGTGCTTCCACCGTCCGTCCGCGCAAGAGTGGCCGTGGAGCAGGCTGCGATGCTCGGCTGGGAGCGGTACGCGGAAAGGCACATCGGAATGACCACGTTCGGCGCGTCGGCGCCGCTGAAAGAACTGCTGAAGAAGTTCGGATTTACCTCCGACGCCGTCGCCTCGGCGGCGCGCGAAGAGATCCGGAAGGCGCAGGGAGTATGAAGATCGCCGTAGGAAGCGACCACGCGGGGTTTGAATTGAAGAATGTCGTCGCCGAGGACCTTCGGCGCGCCGGCCACGAGGTTGTCGACGTTGGCACTTACTCCACCGATTCGGTAGACTATCCGGATTTCGCCGAAGCGGTCGCGTCGGCGCTGCTCGACGGCCGCGCCGAGCGCGGCGTCCTGATCTGCGGCAGCGGCATCGGCGCCTCGGTCGCGGCCAACAAAATAAAGGGTATCCGCGCCGGCATCGCTCACGATACTTACTCGGCGCATCAGGGCGTGGAGCACGACGACATGAATGTGCTCGTGTTGGGCTCGCGAATTACCGGCATCGAGGTGGCCCGCGAACTGGTATCCACCTACGTGAAAGCACGATTTAGCAACGGAGACCGGCATGTGAGGCGTCTAATGAAAGTAAAGGAAATCGAGGCGAAGTACACCGGCTCACAAGGGGCCTGAGGCTACAGCGCGGACGCGCGGCAGGGCGCGCCGCCAAACAGGAGACGCATCAACAATGAATCCCACGACGACCGCAACGATGGCGGCAACCAGCCGCCTGAAGGAACTCAATAAATACGGACAGTCGCCTTGGCTCGACTACATCCGTCGCAGCCTGCTCACCAGCGGCGAGTTGGCCGCGATGGTGCAACACGACGGTCTCGGGGGAGTAACCTCGAATCCGGCGATATTTGAGAAGGCGATTGCCGGCAGCAGTGACTACAGCGACGTCGTGGAAGAGCTGCAAAAGCTCGACATCTCGCCGATGGAGTTCTACGAGCGGATTGCGATCCGCGATATCCAGGACGCCGCCGACGTATTGCGCCCCGTTTATGAACGGACCAAGCGGCGCGACGGCTACGTCAGCCTCGAAGTTTCCCCGTTCCTGGCCAACGACACCCAGGGCACGATCGAGGAAGCGCGCCGTCTCTGGAAGGCCGTCAACCGCGAGAACCTCATGATCAAGGTTCCGGGCACAGAGGCGGGCATTCCGGCGGTTGAGACCCTAATCGGCGAAGGCATCAACGTCAACGTCACGCTCCTGTTTGCACTTGAAGTCTACGAACGTGTGGCGGAGGCATACATTGCGGGCGTCGAGGCGTACGGCAAATCCGGCGGCGACGTCAGCCGCGTGGCGAGCGTCGCCAGTTTCTTCATCAGCCGCATCGACTCCGCCATCGATTCCATGGTCAAAGCGCGGCTGAAGACCGCCGCGGATCCCTCCGAGCGCGCCATGCTTTCCGGCCTCCCCGGTAAGGTCGCCATCGCAAACGGAAAACTGACTTACCAGCGGTACAAAGAGCTGTTCGGCGGTTCGCGGTGGGCGGCGCTCGCCGCGCGCGGCGCCATGACTCAGCGCCTGCTCTGGGCGAGCACCGGTACCAAAGATCCCAGTTACTCCGACGTGCTGTACGTCGAAGAACTGATCGGCCCGGATACCATTAACACCATCCCGCCCGCCACGCTCGAGGCGTTCCGCGACCATGGTCATGCGCGGGCGAGCCTGGAAGACGACGTCATCGCGGCGCACGACGTGATGGAGACCCTCGCCAAGTCCGGCATCTCAATGCAGCAGGTCACCAGCGACCTCGTCAAGCAGGGCGTGAAACTGTTCGCCGACGCGTTCGACAAACTGCTGAACTCGGTCGACCGCAAGTGCAAAGTCGCCATAGGCAGCGACGTCAACCGCATGAGCTACGCGCTGCCGGGCGGTCTTGCCAAGAAGGTGGAAGAGACGCTCGAGGAGTGGCAGATCACGGGCAAGGTGCGCCGGCTGTGGGCCCACGACCCGCGCCTGTGGACCGGTAAGGATGAAAGCAACTGGCTCGGCTGGCTCGGCGTCACCGAGGACCAGCTTGCCCACCGCGAACACTTGGAAAGCGTCGCCCGGGATGTGGCCGAGGCTGGTTTCGAACAGGCCGTGCTGCTCGGCATGGGCGGCTCCAGCCTCTGCCCCGAGGTCCTCACGCTTTCCTTCGGACACATCGCGCCATATCCAAAGCTCTACGTGCTCGACTCCACCGACCCGGCCCAGATCAAGGCGCTCGACGAGAAGATCGACTACCAGAAGGCCGTGTTCATCGTCTCGAGCAAGTCCGGTTCGACACTCGAGCCAAACATCTTCAAACAGTATTTCTTCCACCGCGCCAAACAGGAACTCGGCGATAAGGCCGCCTCGCACTTCATCGCCGTCACCGATCCGGGCTCGAAGATGGAGCAGGTTGCCCGCGCCGACGGCTTCCGCCACATCTTCCACGGCGTGTCCAGCATCGGCGGGCGTTACTCGGCTCTGTCCGACTTCGGCATGGTGCCCGCCGCCGTCATGGGCATCGATGCGCCGAAGTTCCTCGACCAGGCCGACGTCATGGCCATCTCCTGCTCGTCCTGCATTCCCGTAAACAAGAATCCCGGCGCGACCCTCGGAGCCATCCTCGGCGCGGCTGCGTTGGAAGGCCGCGACAAAGTGACCATCATCCCCTCGCCGGGCATCCATGATTTGGGCGCCTGGCTCGAGCAGTTACTCGCCGAATCCACCGGCAAGGACGGCAGGGGACTGATCCCGGTGGACCGCGAACGTCTGGGTACGCCCGAGGTCTACGGCAATGACCGCGTATTCGCCTACCTCCGGCAGGAGTCCGCGCCCGACTTGGCCCAGGACCAGGCCATGGACGCTCTGGAAAAGGCCGGCCATCCGGTTGTCCGCATCGCCGTCACCGACCTCTACAACCTCGGCCAGGAATTCTTCCGCTGGGAGATCGCCACGGCCGTCGCCGGCTCTATCATCGGCATCAACGCGTTCAACCAGCCCGACGTGGAAGCCAGCAAGATCGCCACGCGCAAGCTCACCAGCGAGTACGAGCAGAAAGGATCCCTGCCGTCGGAGGCGCCGTTCTGCGACGCCGACGGGATCAAGTTGTTCGCCGACGAAGCCAACGCGAAAGCGTTACGCGACGCTGCCGGATTGAAGGCGCCGTTGTCGGCCTACCTCCGCGCCCACCTGTCGCGGCTGAAGGCAGGCGATTACTTCGGCCTGCTCGCTTACCTGCCAATGACCGACGCCCATGAGCGAGCGCTGCAGGCCATGCGCGTTTCCGTGCGCGACGCCCGCCACAACGCCACCTGCCTGGGCTTCGGGCCGCGGTTTTTGCACTCGACCGGCCAGGCCTACAAAGGCGGCCCGAACAGCGGCGTGTTCCTGCAACTGACGTGCGACGATGCACGCGATATCCCCGTGCCGGGCCAGAAATACACGT
>JAJYKC010000395.1 GCA_021788955.1 Acidobacteriota bacterium | reverse complement strand
GCGATGCGGTTGTTGCCGGTGTCGGCGACGTAGAGCTGGTCGCCGGTGTCGATGCCGATTCCATGCGGCCCGTTCAATCCGCCGGTGCCGGAGGCGGGGTTGTTGACCGTGGTCGAGTTGAAGTCGGGCTGGCCGATCACGCTGTTTGCCGTCTGGCCGATGGTAAAGCCTCCCGCCGGCTTTAAGAAGAACAGAACGCGATTGTCTACCTGATCGGAAACCGCGAGATCGCCTTCGAGGGTGAAAGCCAGGCCGTAGGGGCTGTACATCGTCTCAGCGGTCGGCGCTTTCACCGCCTGGCTGAAGCTGTACTGGCCGAGAACGAGATTAGCCTGCTGCAGCGCGCCGGAGGCCTGCGAAAACGGCTTCGGGAAGCGGAGCACGCGGCCATTGCCGGAATCCGCCACCCAGAGATCTCCGTTGGAATCGACCGCGATGCCGTGCGGCAAGTACAAACTCGTAGCGCTCGGCTGATTCGGATCGTTCGTGGGGTAGTTTACGAGGTCGCGATAGAAATCCGGCTGTCCAATCACGAGGTCGGCCTTCTGGCCCGGCTGGACTTGCCGGTAGTCCTTAAAGCCCAGGATCCGGTTGTTGCCGGGATCGGCGACATAGAGGTGCGCGGGTGACGACGATGTATCGACGGCCACCATCCCGCCGGGCAGATAATAATTGGCGCCGTTGATGTTCTGCGCGGCGGCGTACAAGTAGAACTCGCGGCCCTCGATGAGATTGATGGCGTTGTACGGGAAGTCGACTTGGCCGAAGACGCGGGATGCGGAATTGATGGCGCCGCCGGAAACGGGAAAATCGAGGACGCGGTTGTTGCCTGCATCGCAGATGAACACGTCGTTTGCGGTCGCCGTGGCGCCCACCGGTGAACTAAATGTCTGCGCAGAGGGCTCCGGATTCCCACTGTTCTGTTTCGAGGAGGTGAAATCCGGCTGGCCGAGGAGGACCGAAGCCGCCGGACCGAACTGCTGGGTCTCGGCCGGCCACTTGCTGTACGGGGGATAGCCCACGATGCGATTGTTCCCCTCGTCCACGACAAACGGCGCATCGTTGATGAAGAAAATTCCTTGCGGCGGCTGGTTGGGCTGGCCGAGCGTCTGAGCGCTGACCTTGGGCGGGTTCGGATTCGTCTGGGTCGGAATGACAACGCCCGCAATCCGCGCGGCGCTCTGCCCCGTGTAAAACGGTGGCGGGAACACGAGCATGCGGTCGGCGCCGTCAGTGACGAAAAGATCCCCTTCCGCGTCGAAGGCAACGAAATTCGGCGCGGCGAGGAAATTCTTCATGGACGCGTTCGCTCCGCTGGGCAGCGAACTCGTCGTGAATCCCGTCTGGCCCAGAACAAGGTCCGCGCTCGGGTCGTTCGCGGCGCCGGAGCCAAGAGAAGCGGCAGGGAAGCGGAGTACGCGGTTGTTACCCGAGTCGGTGAACCACAGGTTGCCGGAGCCATCGACCGCCATTCCGGTTTGATACGGGCCGGAACCGGTATAGACCGCCAGCGTGGCGGCCGTCGGAGCGCCCAGGCTTTGATTGACGGATCCGCTGGAAAAATTCACCTGGCCGAGAACCAGGTCCGGCGTGATTGTGGGACCCGGCTGGCTGAACGGGGCCGGGAAGCGAAGGATCCGGTTGTTGCCCCCGTCGAGAACGTAAAGATTGCCCTTGGCGTCTACGGCCACGGACGTCGGAGCTACCATGCCGATGCTATTGGCTCCGCCAGCCGGCTGCGCTGCCGTCGAATAGCGGTCTTTCTGGCCGATCACGAGGTCGGCGAAGCTGCCGTTAGAAACAGCGTTGGCGTTCTTCCACGCCAGCACCCGATTATTGAACGAATCGGCGACGTAGAGGATCGGCGAACCGGTGCTCATGTCCACCGCGGCGCTCTGGGCCGCCGCGACCTCGCGCCCTTCGACGAGGTTCGGCGCGACCGCCGTCTGAGACGACTGCTGGAACACAGCCTGGCCCAGAATTCGCGAAGGCAGGGCGTTAAATTGTTCCTGTCCAAGGGTTGGCGCGATAGCCACCGCCGCCAGAAGACAAAGCCGGATTGTCGGTACAGTTTTCATGGAATTCCAGTCCTAGCGCCCGCGGGAAGCGACAGCCTTATTGATAGCATAGTCCCAAATGCTTATCGGCAGGCGCGGGGCGTGTGCCGAATTGCCATGCCAGAACTTCCGGATGTCACGGTTTATGTCGAGGCCGTCGCCGCCCGAATTCTCGGGCAGCCTCTTCGGCAGGTCGATCTGGTGAGTCCGTTCGTTTTGCGAACGGTCGCGCCACAGCCGTCGTTGGCGATTGGCCGACGGGCCGGAGCCGTGCGCCGGATGGGGAAACGGATCGTGCTGGGTTTCGAGGGCGGGCCTTGGTTCGCCATTCACCTGATGATTGCCGGACGCTTGCACTGGCGGCCGGCCGGGGAACGGAGCAAGAAAGCGATTCTGTTTCTTGATTTCGACAACGGCACCCTGACACTCACCGAAGCCGGATCGAAAAAGCGCGCGGCGCTGCACGTGGTGGATGGCGAGCGGGCGCTGCGTGCGCTCGACGCCGGGGGCATAGAGCCGCTCGAAGCCACCGGGGCCGAATTCGCCACCGTGCTACGCCGCGAAAATCACACGCTGAAACGGGTGCTAACAGACCCTCACTTGTTCAGCGGCATCGGCAACGCCTATTCGGACGAGATCCTGCATCGCGCCCGGCTCTCGCCCGCCGCTCTCACCTCCCGCCTGGACGATGCCGAAGTGAGCCGCCTCTACCAGGCCACGCAGGGCACCCTGGCCGAGTGGACGACTCGCCTTCGCGCCGAGGCGGCGGGGAAGTTCCCGGAAAATGTCACCGCGTTCCGCGAGGGCATGGCCGTCCATGGGCGGTACGGCAAGCCGTGCCCGCTGTGCGGCGCCAAAGTGCAGCGGATTCGTTACGCGGACAACGAAACCAACTACTGCGCCGCCTGCCAGACCGGCGGAAAGCTTCTGGCGGACCGGGCGCTGAGCCGCCTGCTCCGCCAGGACTGGCCGCGGACGCTCGAAGAACTCGAACTCCGGCGGAAATCGCTTGACAGCTAAGGCGCTGCTACTGAAGATTACATTTAGGAAGGAAACCCCTATGAGACTACTTCGCGTTGTCATGGTTCTGGCCCTGGCCCTGGCCCTGGGCGCTGCGTTGACGCAGGCCGCTCCTCCGCAGTTCCCTAAGTCCGCCTCGGCCGCCAAAGAAGCGGCTGCCGCAAAGTCACTCCTCGATATCAATACTGCCAGCGAAGCCGACCTGTCCGCGCTTCCCGGAATCGGGAAGGCGTATAGCGCGAAGATCATCGCCGGCCGGCCCTACCGCGCCAAGAACGAGTTGGTCAGTAAGAAGATCATCCCCGCTTCGGTCTACGCGAAGATCAAGGACGGGATCATCGCCAAGCAAGCAAAGAAGGCGAAGTGAAGCGGACCGCCCTGGCGGTGCTGCTGGGTGCTTGCGCTCTGGCGTCGGCCCCGCAAATTCCGGCCCTGCAGTACGGCTCTCTCGGAGAATTCCGGCTTCATGACGGCCATGTTATCCGCGACTGCGTTATCGCGTACCGCACACTCGGCACGCTGAACAAGGACAAGTCCAACGCGGTCCTGTTTCCGACTTGGTTCAGCGGCGGCAGCGAAGACCTGGCGCCGCTGGTGGGACCGCAGGGGCTCGTCGATTCCACGCGGTTCTTCGTGATCCTGGTGGACGCGCTCGGCGACGGGCACTCCTCGTCGCCTTCGAACAGCAAGCTGCA
This sequence comes from Acidobacteriota bacterium, assembly GCA_021788955.1. The sequence goes on along the minus strand of JAJYKC010000395.1, from coordinate 294 downwards.
GCCCCGCATGCAATTTCCGCGCTTCACCATCGCCGACATGGTGTCGGCTGAGCATCGCCTGGTGACGGAGAAACTCGGTATCACTCATCTCCACGCGGTGATCGGCATCTCGGGGTTCCCCAGCACCTACCCTGGCTGGTCGCAGTTTCGCGCGCTCGGGGCCGCGTCCTTGGACATGTGCGCCGTAGCCGAAGGGGTCCTCGACGGCTACCGGGTTGCAGGGCGCTCTGCCCTCTCAGTATGGGATTACGCGGCCGCGATGCTCGTCTGCACCGAGGCCGGTGCCGTCGTGAC
>JAJYKC010000394.1 GCA_021788955.1 Acidobacteriota bacterium | reverse complement strand
TATCCACGGGCTGTTAGCCGGAGGCTAAGTGAAGGACTATGTTGGGGGGGTGAAACGGAACTCAAAATCGGGTAACATGGCCGTCACGGTTTAGCTATCGCCGGCGAGCGCGGTGAGAAAGGGGCCACGATATGGCGATTTCGGCCATGGCGGCGGACTATCGGGGCAACCCGCGCTACGAGCACTTGTTCTTCTCCGGAATCGCGATCCTGATCCTCGTCCCGGTTTTCGTTGGCTTCGCTCCGACGTCCTTCTTTCGAGGGATCGTCAGGGTCCCGCGTTTCGTTCAGATTTCGCTGGCGGCTTCTCACCAGGTGCAGATGCACCGCCGGTTCGGGCTCATGGAGTTTGTCTTAGCGTGTCTGCTTATCGTGGCCGGCATGCCGGCGATTTGTGAGAGTCTAGCCAGTTACGCCCCGCCCGGCGATCCTCGTATCGGAGCCCAGGCTCGGGCAATCTTTCCACTCGCCGGGTGTGCGGTAGTGATCTTATTCGGCTACTACGAGCGCCGGAGTCCGTCCGTGTGCAAACGGTTGATGACTCTTGCGAGAGCTTCCTTTCGCATGCGGGGTTGGGGCCGCTATTTGTATTGACAGATCGGGGGAGATCTTGGTTCGGAGGGAACCGGCTATGCGACTTCGGATGAAGTTGATCCTGTTTGCAACTGCGATGCTTGTGTGCGCGTTTGCCTGGGGCGGGTCGAAGCCAAAGGCACGCCGGGACCGGCTCATGTACATGAGCTTCCAGCCGAGCAACTTGGACATTTACCTGTTTACCCAACCGGGGAAAGCTCCGAAGCGCCTGACGGACTATGCCGGTTTGGACTACGATCCGGTGGTTTCGCCGGATGGGCGATGGCTGGTATTTACTTCGGAGCGGCGTGGGAATCCAGACTTGTATGCGCTGGATTTGGAACACGGCGGTGAGCCTCGCCTGCTGATCGACAGCGAGCGGATGGAGGACCAGGCCACGTTCTCGCCGGATGGAAAGTTCATCTACTTCGTAAGCACGTACGCGGGCAACGCGGATATCCATCGCTTGCCTTTTCGGCCGAACAAGACTCTGGGGATGGAGGGCGCCGAGGACCTGACACGGAACGCGGCGGCCGATTTGCGGCCTTCGATTTCGCCCGACGGCCGGACGATGGCATTCAGCTCGGATCGGGGGTTGCCGATTACGGCGCGCATTCCGATTTCGCGGTTCAGATCGGGCGACATCTGGACTTTGAATCTCACGGGCGGGACACTGCGCAGGCTCACTCACGTGAGCGGCACCGGGTGGAACGGTTCGCCAAAGTGGTCCGCGGACGGCAAGAAGATCGTATTTTATTCCTCTCAATATGGATCGGCGCCAGGAAATCGTCAGTCGAGAATCATGGTGATGGATGCGGACGGATTGAATCAGCGCGCGGTTACGCCGTGGGAGACGGATGCGCTGTCGCCTGAGTTTCTGAGGGACGGACGGATCCTCTATGCGCGGAGGAATAAGCTAGGCCGGGAAGAAATCGTTTCGGTGAATCCGGACGGTAGCGGGGAACGGATCGAGAGCGACGACTCCGCGAACAGCTATTGGGGGCCGGCGAAGGGTCCTTCCTCGGGTGGCTTCGTAGCCTACGGTACAGGCCCGATCGGTCCGGATCCGCCCGGGGGTTACTACCATTCGCCTGCTGAGGCACGGATCTTTGGACGTGGGCCTGTTCTCGTGCCCGGTGCGCCGTTCCGTAGAGCGATTCCCAATCGAGAAGTCGATCTCTATCCAGTGCGGTATATGGTGGCGATTCTCAACCCGCGCAGAGATCTCATCATCCACACCGGGGATAGTGCACCGTCGAAGCCTGTTGAGTTTTGGGCTTCCCGCATCGATGGCTCCGAGCAGGTCAAAATTGCGGATGTTGAGCCGACGCAGCGAATCTTTTCAGCCATGAACTGGTCGAGGGACGGCGAATGGATTGCGTTCACGCGGGGTCACACTTCGGTTGCGCTGCAGCTCGACAAGATGGAGGCCGATGTCTGGAAAATGCGCGCCGACGGAAGCGGGATGCAGAATCTTACGCCAAACTCGCCGGGCTTCGATGGTTACCCGAGTTTTTCGGGCGATGGAAAGCAGATCGTATTCGTTAGCACAAGAAACGGCAGCCTCGAGCTCTATGTGATGAGCGCTGATGGGAGCAAGGTGCGGCAGTTGACGAACGACCACGCGGTCGGTCTGTTCCCTGCGTTTTCGCCCACCTCGAAGGAGATAGCGTTTGTTTCGAACCGCGACGATCCGAAGTCGCAGATATTCGACGTGTATCTGCTTGAGCTCGACGCGAACGGCGCTGCCGGAAAGATTCGCCGCGTCACCCACGACGAGGGCCAGCACGGGCACACTCAATTCTCCTATGACGGGAAATGGCTGATGTTTGCATCTGAGGCCGGTGGGATCAGCGACGAGCAGCCTCTCGCGCCGTCGCAGCAGTTATACGGCGAGTTGTTCGGGTATCGGATTTCGGATGGGAAGACGATCCGTCTGACGGACAACAAGTGGGAAGAGGGCATGGCTTCGTGGGAGGCGGCGCTGCCGAGCAAGTAACTCAGCGGCGAGGTCAGATGATGAACCGGCAGAGCGGAGGTGAACCATGGAAACGGTAGAGACGGCGCTTCGGAGCAGGGCCGGAGCCGGCTACGACCATGTCTTCTTTCCGGCGTGCTGGAACTTCCTGCCTGGAAGCATGGCATGGGACCGCCGCACCCGTGGATGGTGGAGGTTCACGGCGCGATCCTTTCTTCGTGGGTGGTGCTGTTTGCCGTGCAAACTTCCCTTGCCGGCGCGGGCCGGGTGGACTTACATCGCAAGCTCGGTGTCGTGGGGCTCGTTTTAGCTTCTCTGGTGGGTCTGTCAGGTCTGGGCGTGGTCAGCGAGAGTATCGCCAGACATTTTCGTCCGGGAGACCTACGGGTTGGAGGCCCCGCTGTCCAGGCTTTGTGGTTTGCAGGTTTCGCGGTGACGGTTCTTTTCGGTTTTCTCCAGCGGCGGAATCCTTGGGTCCACAAACGGCTGATGTTGATTGCGACGATTATGCTGCTGCCTGCTCCGCTGGTGCGCTGGCCGATTGGCATTGCCGGAAACTTCGGGCTGGCCAAGGAGTGTTGCTACGGAATGTTGGTGTTACTGGCCTGCTATGACTTGTGGTCCAGCCGGAGGATCTATGCGGCGACGCTTTGGGCAGGTGCGGGGCTGATCGCGGAGCTTCAGTTTGCGCCTCTGGTTTTGGTGCATAGCCGGCTTTGGTTTCGGGTCGCCGAGCAGATGCAAGCGCTGGGACGCCATCTGCAGTGATTCAAGGAACGGACAGCGGCGATTCCCCTCAGCGGATGGCCAGGAGGCGGCGCGCGTTGCCGTGGAAGATATCCGATCGCACGGAGGCGTCCGGCGCCGCCGCTTTAATGTCTGAGATCGTGGCGGGGATAAAGTGGGCGCCGCCTTCTGTGTCGAAGGGGGTATCGGTTCCGAACAGAACTTGTTCGGGTCCGAAGAACTCGAGGACAGAACGTACGGCGTGCGGACAGCCAAACAGCGCGGTGTCGACGTAAAGCATTTTGAAGTACTCGAGGGGCGGCTTGCGAAGATGGCCGAGCGCTTCCCGCAACGCCGGATCCAACTTAGTAAAGAAGGGAATCCTCTCGATGCGGCTTCAGGGCGGGGTGACGGTCAAAGACGCCGGCGAGGACGAGGCGGGCGTGCGGAACGGGTGTAACCAGACACCGGCGCCAAGTTCCGCCATGCTTGCGAAGAGGGGATCGTAGCGGCTGTCGTGGAGGGGAAATTCGCTCGCGTCCTCTTCCAGTTGAACGCCCAGCGCCCCCAGGCGGCGGACGGCGCGGATGGCTTCGGCCGCGGCGGCATCGGGGTCGGCAATGGGAGTAGCCGCCGCGAAACCGGCGAAGCGGGACGGATGCCGGGTGACGGTTTCTGCCATCTCATCGTTATTGCGCCGGATGAGATCGGCGATCGCGCCGGTACGGCCCGCGCCGAGGGCGTGAATGTGGGGTCCGGGAATTGGTGTGAGGACCTGACGGTATTCGTCAAATGC
>JAJYKC010000393.1 GCA_021788955.1 Acidobacteriota bacterium | reverse complement strand
TCTTTCAGGACGCACCATGGAGCGAGTGTACCGCAAACAGCCTGCGAATTTGACCGGGTGGGGGTGGTAGGATAACGGCTGGAGAATTAGCAATGAATCGCCGTCGTTTTCTTGTTGCCGGCGCTGCGTCTGTTGCTGGGCTCGGAGCGCATGCCGAGGAGCAGCGCCTGATGCTGCCGAGCGATAAACCCGATGAACTCGGGTTCCGGCTGATGTGGTTCAACCCGATTCCGCCGCTCGACAAGAAGTCGTACCGGCTGAAGGTATCGGGGTTGTGCGAGAAGCCGGAAGTGTTTACGCTGGCGGATCTGCGCGCGCTGCCCCAGGACAAGATGAACGCGCGGATGAAGTGCGTGCAGTGCTGGTCCACGCGAACTGACTGGGGCGGGTTCCGGGGCGTGTCGTTGTTCGATCTCGTGAAGCCCAGGAAGAACGCCAAGGTGGTGAGGCTGGACTGCGCCGACAAGTGGTTCGAGTATTACTCCATCGACGACCTGACGAACTCCCGCGCGATGTTTGTGCTCGATATTGCGGGCAAGCCGCTGGAGGACAAGCACGGCGCGCCGCTCCGAATAGTCGATCCGAAGCGGTACGGGTACAAGTGCGCGAAGGCCATCACGTCGATCCAGTTTGTCGAGTCGGGAGAAGGCAGTATGGCGTGCGATCTTGGCCCGTATTACTCGCCGACGGGCATCATCAAGCCGGGCTACGATCATCCGCTGGACCTGCCCGCGGTTTCGCGCAAGAAGATTTCGGGCGGCGAGATTACCGACTACTGAGCGCACGGCGCGGGGCGGGCAACGCCCGCGTCCGCTGCCTTTTGCGCCGTGTTACGTGGAGAGTTTCGGGGCGAGTGAAACGTTTGATTGGAGTTTTGTTTGGGGCGCTCGCCGCCGGGGCGGGCGTTGCGTCGGTGGCTACGTGTCCGGCGCCCGCGCCGGGAGCCTCGGCGCCGCTGCTCGTTGGGGCGCAGGTGGACCCGGCCGTGTTTGCGACGCTGCGCCGGTCTTGCGTGGACTGCCACTCGGAGGCGACTCGCTTTCGCTGGTACAGTTACGTGTGGCCGGTTTCGACGTGGACCACGAAGCATGTGGCCGAAGGGCGGCTGCATCTGAATTTCTCGCGCTGGGCGGAATATTCCAAGTGGCGCAAGGAGCGGAGCCTGTCGGAGATTGCCAATCAGGTGGAAGATGGAGACATGCCGCTGCGGCAGTACACATGGATGCATCCGGACGCGAAGTTGACGCCACAGGAGGCGCGCGCGATCTTTAGCTGGACGCAGCGGGAGCGCCTGCGGCTAATCAATGAGGGAGACCGTTGATGGGACACGGGATTGCCTTCGCGGTGTTCCTGCTTGCGCAGAGCCAGCCCGCGCCGGCGGCGGACAACGTAAAGAATTTGATTCATGAGATCGCCGCGAGCGGGCGCGTGGTGTCGATCGGCGCGAGGGCCGAGGAGCGCGTGAAGCCACCCAGGGAAGTGCCGCCGGGGGCTCCGCCGCTGCTGCTCTTCCGGTACCTGGACGGGATGGGGAAGCACCGCTTCGGCCAGTTGGGACTGGTGATTGACGATGCGGGCCATTAAGCATCTCGCGGCGTGGGCGCTGTTCGCCGGCGTCATCTGGGCGCAGTCGCCGTCCGAACCGCCGCGGTTGGTGGAAGGGCTGCAAAAGTTTCACGCCGGCGACCTTCGTGGAGCAGAGAAGAGTTTTCGCGCGGTGCTGGCGGCGGGGGACAATGTGACGGCGCGCGCGTTCCTGGCGTTGTCGCTCGCCGGGACGGGACGGTGCGAGGAAGCTGTGCCGGAGTTGCGCGCGCAGGCGTCGAATGCCCCGGACGCCGAAGTCCGGCGCCTGACAGGACTGGCGCTGCTGGATTGCGACACGCGAGCCGGGCGGTTTGCCGAGGCGTTCCGGGATGCGGGAAGCCTCAAGTCGATGAATCCCGCGGACGCGGACACGCTGTATGAGACGGCCCGGCTTTACAACCGTGCCTGGAACGAGACGCTACGCGAACTCTTCGAGAGCGCGCCGGCTTCGTTCCGGGTGAACCAGCTTTCGGCGGAGATTTTTGAAAGCCAGGCGAACTACACGGCCGCGATCACCGAGTATCGAAAAGCGATCGCCAAGAGTCCGGCAACCATTGGGATGCATTACCGGCTGGGACGCGCGATCCTGATGCAGTCGCATGCCCCGGAGGCGATGACCGAAGCGCGGCAGGAGTTTGACGCGGAGCTTCAGTTGAACCCCTCGGACGCCGCGGCCGAGTACGAGGTAGCGGAGATCCTGATAGCGCAGCAACATCCGGAGGAGGCGGCTGCGCGGCTCGAGAAGGCGATTCAAAGTGATCCGGAGTTTCCCGAGGCGCTGATAGCGCTCGCGCGGCTGCGGTCAACGGCGGGGAGGAACGACGAAGCGATCCCGCTACTCGAACGGGCGGTGAAGCTTGCTCCGCGGAGCCAGTCCGCGCGCATGAGCCTGATGCTGGCGTACCGCAAGGCGGGACGGTTGGAAGACGCGAAGGCGCAGAAGGAGGCGCTGGAAAAACTGGTGGCGCCGCCGGGCGGGGAATTCTCCGATTTCCTGAAGCGGTTGGGTGAGAAGAATCCGTAGCATGCGCGGGATGCTGCTGGCCGCGGGAGTAGGGGTGGCGTTCGCGCTCGCCGCGCTGCCCAAGGACTCGCCCGTGGCGGCGGATTTCCGTGACATCGCAGCGCAGGCGGGTCTGAGGCGGGCCGTCCCGAACGGCGGGGATAAGTCGAAGAAGTTCATCATCGAGACGACGGGGAGCGGCGTGGCGTTCCTCGACTACAACAACGACGGGCTGCCGGACATTTTCGTCGTTTCGGGCGACGGCGGGCTAAGCCGGCTGTATCGCAACGATGGCCACGGGAAGTTCACCGACGTGACCGAGGCGATGGGGATCACGCGAATGGGCTGGGGTGAGGGCGTCTGCGCGGGCGACTTCGACAACGACGGCTTTACGGATTTGTTCGTAACATATTGGGGCCAAAATGTTCTTTATCGGAATGTAGGCGGCAAGCGTTTCGAGGACGTGACGGCGAAGGCTGGGCTGACCGAGAACCGGCAGCGGTACAACACGGGCTGCGCATTCCTCGACTACGACCGCGACGGGAAGCTCGATCTGTTCGTATCCAACTATCTCGATTTCGATCCGGCCGAGACGCCGAAGCCGGGGGCGAACCCATACTGCTGGTACCGGAACATGCCCGTGAATTGTGGCCCGCGCGGCCTGCCGGTTGAAAGCAATGTGCGCTATCACAACGAAGGTGGTGGGAAGTTTCGCGACATTTCACAGTCCTCCGGTGTCGGTGAGCCGCGCCAGAGCTACTGCCTTGGCGTGCTGACGGCGGATTTCAACGACGACGGCTGGCCCGACATTTTCGTGGCCTGCGACCAGACGCCGTCGTTGCTGTTCATGAACCATAAGAACGGTACCTTCAGCGAGGAAGGCCTCGACCGGGGCGTGGCGCTCGATGAAAACGGCAAGGCGCTTTCGGGAATGGGCGCCACGGCGGCCGACTACGACGGCGACGGGCGACTCGATATTTTCCGCACGAACTTCAGCGACGAGCGGGAGACGCTCTACCGCAACCGCGGCGGCGGGGAGTTCGATGAAACAACGGAAGCGGCGGGACTGGCGCGGAATACGAGTTTCGTCGGCTGGGGCTGCGTGTTTTTCGACTACGACAACGACGGTTGGCCGGACCTTTTCCTCGTCAACGGGCACGTGTTCCCGGAAGTGGATCAGCTTCACATCGACATCCACTACAAGGATCGGCCGATTCTCTATCACAACCTGGCAAACGGGAAGTTCGAAGACGTTTCGCTGCGGGCCGGACCGGGGTTGCTGGAGCGGCACTCGTCCCGGGGCGCTGCTGCGGCGGACATCGACAACGACGGCTTACTGGAACTGCTCGTCAATAACCAGAACGAAGCGCCCACGTTGCTGAAGAATGCGGCCCGTCCCGAGGGTCACTGGATCACACTTGCTTTAACCGGTGTGAAGTCGAACCGGAGCGCGATCGGGGCGAAGGTTCGTGTCACGGCGGGAGGCCGGACCCAG
>JAJYKC010000392.1 GCA_021788955.1 Acidobacteriota bacterium | reverse complement strand
ATATTGGAGAGCGTTTTCTCGTAGCGCAAATGACTCTCGGCGCTCTCCGGGTCGCGCGTGGCCAGAACCACGACGGGCAGGTTCTCATCGATGAGCGCGTTCGGCCCGTGTTTCATCTCGCCGGCCGGATAGCCTTCGGCGTGGATATAGGAGATCTCTTTCAGCTTGAGCGCTCCTTCGAGCGCAATCGGGTAGTGGATGCCGCGGCCGAGAAACAGGAAGCCGGAGGAGCGGAACAGACGCTTCACCAAGTCGTCGTAGACCTGGTCGCCGGCCAGCACCGTCTCCATGCGGCCCGGCAATTTCATCAGTTCCTTCATCAGAAGGCGGGACTCGGTGTCACTCAAATTGCCGCGAACCTGGCCCATGTACATCGCCAGGAGAAATAGCGCGGTGATCTGGCAGGTGAAGGCCTTGGTCGACGCCACGCCGATCTCCGGACCCGCGTGCGTCAGCAGCGACCCCGCCGCCTCGCGCGTGATCATCGACCCGATCACGTTGCAGATGGCGAGCGTCTTCGATCCCTTCCGCTTTGCCTCGCGCTGCGCGGCCAGCGTGTCTGCGGTCTCACCGGACTGAGAAATGACCACGGTCAACATCTTTCCGTCCACGATCGGATCGCGGTACCGGAATTCGCTTCCGTAGTCGGCCTCGACGGGAATCCGCGCCAGCTTCTCGATCATGAATTTGCCCGCCACCGCCGCGTGCCAGCTTGTGCCGCAGGCGACGATCTTGACGCTCTCGAATTCCCGAAACTCCTTCTCGCTGATGTCCATCGCATCGAGGAATACGCGGCCGGACTCCTGGCCGATGCGGCCGAGCATGGTGTCGCGCACGGCGCGGGGCTGCTCAAAGATCTCCTTGAGCATGAAGTGCTTGTAGCCGCCCTTCTCGGCCAGAATCGGGTCCCAGAGGACCCGCGTTACGGCGCGCTGCAGCAGGCGGCCATTGAAGTCGGTGAGTTGTACGCCATCGGGCGTCAGCACTGCCATGTCGCCGTCGCTTAGGAAGAACATGTCGCGCGTGTGGCTGAGGATCGCCGGGACGTCGCTGGCGACGAAATACTCGCCATCGCCGAGGCCGACCACCACCGGGGGGCCGGAGCGCGTCACCACGATCTTGTTCGGATCCGTTGCGCAGATGACGGCGAGCGCGAAGACGCCGGTGAGGTCGCGGACGGCGCGGCGCATCGCGTCTTCGAGGCTGCCGTCGAGGTACTTTTCGATCAGGTGCGCGATGATCTCGGTGTCGGTTTCGGTCGCGAAGCGGTGTCCCTCGAGCTGAAGCTGCGCCTTCAGCGCAAGATAGTTTTCAACGATGCCGTTGTGGACCACGACGACATTTCCGGTGCAGTCGCGGTGGGGATGGGCGTTCTCCTCCGTTGGCCGGCCATGGGTCGCCCAGCGCGTGTGGCCGATGCCGCAATTGCCCTCCACCGGGTCGATGCGGATGGCCTCTTCCAGGTTCCGCAGCTTGCCCGAAGCCCGGCGCACCGCCAGTCCGTGCTCGCCGGTGTACACGGCGATGCCGGCGGAGTCGTATCCTCGATACTCCAGCCGCCGAAGGCCCTCCAGAATGATCGGAACGCTCTTGCGATTCCCTATGTAGCCGACGATGCCGCACATGGATCTATTGCCTTAGGATACAGGGAAGCACGTTGGCTGCCACGCGCTATTTCACACTACGCCTCCGGCAGGGTCGATTCCTGCGGCGCTATACTCAGGTTTTGGGGTGCCTTCGTGAAAAACTACCTGAAATTCGGCGGTCTCGTGGTCGCCATCCTCGGAGTTCTTGGATGGCTGGCTGCTAGCGGCGTCGGCGACAGCAAGACTTACTATAAGACCATCCCGGAACTGGCCGCGATGGGCAGCCATGCTCAGGGCCAGCGCGTTCGCGTCGGCGGCGACGTAGTTCCCGGCTCGATCGTTCGCGACGGAGCCGAGGTGCGTTTCACGTTACATCAGAATGCGCAGCAGTTGAACGTAGTCTATCGCGGCGCCGATCCTCTGCCGGACACGTTCCGTGACGGCTCCCAGGCCCTGGCGGACGGGCGGCTCGCGCCCAATGGGGTTTTCGAAGCGACCAAGGTGCAGGCCAAGTGCGCCTCGAAGTACGAATCGAAACCGCCGCAGAACAAGAACGCGCTGCAGAACCGCGCGGCGCTCTAGCGCTCAGGGCCGCGCGCGGCGCAGGCCGCGCGGGCGCGAATTCCTTAGTTGCCCGCCACGCGCTGGGCCACCGTATAGTGGCTCAAGCTGTTGGCATACTGCGAAACGCCTCGGTAGAGGGCTTCCGCGATACGTTTTCGAGCTTCGTTCTTGCGCAGCGCGCTCGCGTCGTGGGGGTTGCTGATGAAGCCGATCTCGGCCAGAACCGACGGCATCGAAGCGCCGATCAGCACAACGAACGGGGCTTTGCGGACGCCGCGGTCCTTCGAGCGCGCATCGATACGCAGGCTGGCGTTGTAAAGCGCCTTCTGCACGCTTGTGCCGAACTCTCGCGATTCCTCGATCTTGTCCTGCATCGCGATCTTCTGCAGCAAATCTTTTAGCTCGAACACAGTCTGATCCGAACTCGAGTTTTCGCGCGCCGCCAGTTCGAGCGCGGACTGCGACGTGGTGAAGTTCAGGTAGTAGGTTTCGACGCCGGTGGCCGAGCGCTGCGGCGACGAGTTGGCGTGGATCGACAGGAACAAGTCGGCATGGGACTCGTTGGCGATTCGCGTTCGCTCCTGCAGAGGAATGAAGGTATCGTCGGACCGGGTGTAGACCACCTCGGCTCCCATCCGCTGTTCGATCAGATTCCCAAGCCGCAGCGCGACGTCGAGTACGAGGTCCTTTTCGAGCAACCCGCCGGAGCCAATGGTGCCGGTGTCGTGCCCGCCGTGACCGGCATCGATCACAACGCGATGAATCTTCAAACCGAGAGCGCGGGTGAGCGACTCGGCTTCGCCGGGACTCCGCCGCGCGGCTGAGGCCGCCATCGCCGGCGATTTCGCGGCTTCCGTCAGATTCCCCGCCGTCCGCGTGCTTCTGGGCGGAGCAGCGACGCGGGTTTTCGGGGCGTGGATTGGGGAAGGCGCGAAGAGTTTCGCTACTTCGCGGCTTGCTGTTTCGCGGGAGTAGATCGCAGCCGAGTCCAAACCCATGTCGAAGGGGTCGAGTTCCGGCGGCGTCATGAGAGCCGCCATCACGGGAATTCTCCGCGCGGGCGGCGGTTTGAAGGAGCGGCTTGGAATTGACGCTTCCTCGTCCGGCACGAACCCCATTGTGCCCGCCGCCGCGGAGGAAGAGTCGCTACGAAGCTCGATGACCAGGCTCGCCGAGTTTCTGGGATGTGTCGTGGTGAATCGCGCCGGCTGATTGAGATCGAGTACGACGCGGGTGATGCCGTGCTGAGTCTCGGCGACGCGGATCTGGCGGACGAAGGCGTCTCCTACGGTGATCGTGTGGATGCCTTTGCCGAGCCCGCTGGCCGAGCCGACCAGATCGAAAAACAGCCGGCTTGGATGGTCAAGCCGGTCGCAGCGCAGCGTGAACGGGCCGCTCGTGTTGATCCGGATGCGCGTGAAATCCTTGTAGGAGCGGTAGCGGACGCCCGTCACGTGGGACCGCACGGCGTCGCGAGCGTGGGCCGGCAACGCCGCCAGCGCCAGCATCAGGCTGGCCGCCACCATTCCGCGCGCTCGGGGAACTGGGGACATATCGCAGCACCCTATTGCGTCGTCAAGTGCAGTCTGCCCTCGGCGTCATAGTATGCGGTCACCGGCGCGTAGGGCGGAGCCTCGCGTTTCGCCTCGGCCGGCGGTCGCTTATGGCCGGCGGCCTTGGCCCGGCGCATCTGCGAGGAAACCCGCTCCACGTACGCTTTCGTTTCCTGGTATGGCGGCACGCCCCGGTATTTCGCCACGGCGCCTTCGCCGGCGTTATAAGCCGCGATCGCCAGCGTGTCGTCCTGGAAAAGGTCCTGCAAGTACTTCAGATACCGGACGCCGCCCACGATGTTTTCCCGCGGATCGAACGGGTTCGCCACGCCGAAGCGCCGCGCCGTCTCCGGCATCAACTGCATCAAACCTTCCGCGCCCTT
>JAJYKC010000391.1 GCA_021788955.1 Acidobacteriota bacterium | reverse complement strand
GGAGGTACGGCAGGAGCATCTGGCGGCCGCGCGGAGCTTGCTTGGCTGGGACGGGAAGTAGGGACAAGACGCAGAAGCGGCTGCTGAAGACGCTGGAGCGGGTGCTGTCGAAGGCGGGGATCGGGTCGCGAACGGAGGCGCGAAGCTGGATCGGCGCGGGACGGGTGCGCGTGAACGGGAAGACGGTGCGCGATCCGGACCATTGGGTGGATATCGAGCGCGACCGGGTGGCATTTGACGGGAAGCCGGTGCGGGGGGAGCAGAAGGTCTACCTTCTGCTGAACAAGCCGAAGGGGTATCTGACGACGTATCGGGATCCGGAGGGGCGGAAGACCGTATACGATCTGCTCGACGATTCGCTGCCGTATGTGTCGCCGGTGGGGCGGCTGGACATGGACACGAGCGGGTTGCTTCTGTTGACCAACGACACGCAGTTTGCCGAGCGGCTGACGAATCCCGAGTACAAAGTGCCCAAGGCGTACCTGGTGAAAGCGGGCGGGATTTTGAATGACGAGAGTTTGGCACGGCTTCGCGAGGGGGTGGAGTTGCGCGATGGGCTGACGCTGCCCGCGGAGGTGAAGCGGTTGCGTGATACGGGGACGTGCACGTTCGTCGAGATGACGATCCGGGAGGGGCGGAACCGGCAGGTGCGGCGGATGATGGAGGCGGTGGGGAGCAAGGTGCTGAAGCTGGTGCGGACGAAGATTGGCGAAATCGAGATCGGGGGGCTGGAGATTGGGAAGTATCGGGAGTTGACGGCGGCGGAAGTGAAGGGGCTGATGGAGGGAAGGTCTGTCAGCCGGCCAGACCGGGGAGGCCACCGAGCGAGCGGGCGAGTTTGACGGCGCGGACGATGGACTGAGAGACAGCTTCGGCGGCGGCGACGCCGAGGGTGTTGATTTCGGCGACGAGCGAGCCTGTCGAGAGGGCGATGACGAGGTCGCCGTCGTTGGTGGTCCAGACGGGAGAGATGGTGCGGGCGACGCCGAGGGAGGCGAGTTCGGCGAGTTTGGCGGCCTCGGGTTTGGTGAGTTTGGCGTTGGTGGCGACGACGACCAGGGTGGTATTGAGCAGGGCAGGGGAGTGGGCGGATGGGAGAAGCGCGCCGGCTTTGATGGCGTCCCAGGAATTGGCGAAGCCCTTGGAGGGTGCGGGGGCGCGGGCTCCGGCGAGGATTTTGCCGGTGGCGGGATCGAGGACGTCGCCGAAGGCGTTGACGGCGGCGAGAGCGGAGACGAGGAGGCCGCCGGGGAGGGCGACGGTGGCGGAGCCGAGGCCGGATTTCATGGCGCGGGTCATTCCGAAGAGTTTGCCCACGGTGGCTCCGGTGCCGGCGCCGATGGAGCCTTCCTGGACGGGTCCGTTGGTGGCGGCGGAGGCGGCGGCTTCGCCCATTTCGCGGGTGGGGCGGGCGGAGGGTTTGCCGATGGAGAGGTCGTAGAGGATGGCGGCGGGGACGAGGGGGACGAGGGCGGCGCCGGTGGGGAAGCCGACGCCGTTGCGTTCGAGGTAGCGGCGGACGCCGGAGGCGGCTTCGAGGCCGAAGGCGCTGCCGCCGGCGAGGGTGACGGCGTGGATGCGTTCGGTGAGGTGGAGGGGGCTGAAGAGGGTGAACTCTTCGGTGCCGGTGGCGGAGCCGCGGATGTCGACGCCGGCGACGGCGCCGGATTCGCAGAGGATGGCGGTGCAGCCGGTGATGCCGGTGAAGTCGGAGGCGTGGCCGACGCGGATGCCGGGGATGTCGGTGAGCCCGCGCATGGGCTATTTTAGTTTATTCCGTCCGGAGGGGCGGTGCTGGGCGGCATTGGCGGTTTCTTCTCTTGCTTCGATTGAGCGCCGTTCCTGTTAAACTTGGGCACGAAAACGTACCATGACGAGCGAGGGGAGGCGCGCGGAAGGGGACTACGATGGCCCTTATTTCGCCCGTGGTTTCACGGCCAGTGCCGGGTCAGAAAACGAGCGTACGTCCTGGAGAGGCGCCAAGGGTGTTTGCCAATTCCCGGCGAAATTCCGACTCCTCGATCCCGTCGTGGTCGAGCCTTGAGAACAGCGAATCGATTTCGAGGATCGCATTCAGTACTTGGGGCGATTCCGCAAATTTCGCGCGCGAGACGTGGCGGAACCAGTCTGCGAATTGGTCGAGGGACCAACGCCCGCTCTCGTAGTCGAAGACGGCCTTTGACAATTCCTCAATATTCACGATGAGCGCCCCTCCTTCGAGTGTACTCCCGATCGAAGTACGGACGTGCGATGAACATAGATGTATCTTACTTAGAAAAAGCGACATTTGGCGGCGCTTCAATCGCGGGGAGTTGATCCTCAAGGAGCCTTATACGAAACGCCGAAAAGACCCTAAACCTGACCACAGCGGTAGGATCGCCCCCTGGACTCAGAGCATTTCGCTTGTCGATACGCAATTTGCCCCGGATGATCCGCGCCACATTGTGCTGGAGGCACACTGCTTTCGACTGGAAAACGGCGAAGTGGGCGCCAGCGGACTTGTGGACCCCAAAGAAGTCCTGATCGGAAGCACGCTTCATGTGTGGTTGGCCTACGAGGACCCACACTGTGCATTGTGCGAAGGCGGGGACATGATTCCGATCGAGGCACGATTCCACAGTTCGCGGTACAAGCCCTTGACGACCCCGATCGGATGGCCGATGTTTGTTTGGATCAAGATCGCGAAGCAAGCGAACCTGTGGCGCGATCGATGGGCGCATCGAATCTTCAGGCGGCGGACAGTCCCGCGGTGATAGGGGGCTTCGCTGGTCCGCCTCGGTGGTGCTCCCCGCCTTCTTGGGCAGCGCGGGGCTGACTGGTTGCGTCTTCAGAATCAAGCCGCTTAGCAGCCGGTGAAGTCGGAGGCGTGGCCGACGCGGATGCCGGGGATGCCGGTGAGTCCGCGCATTTTGAGGAGTGGGAAGGGCTTACGGAAGCCTGTATGATAGCATCGGAATTCATGATTACGGGGGCTTGGAGACGGCGAGGGGAGAGATCTCGCTGGTGAACGAGTTTCTCAGGGCGTGGATCTCCGAGTGGCAGGATTTCTGGTTTCTAGCCGGCCGCGCGTTTGCGAATATTTTCCGGGCTCCGCACTACTGGGACGACGTGGCGCTGCAGATGGACGCGATCGGGGTGGGGAGTCTGCCGATCGTGATGCTGACGGGGTTTTTCAGCGGGTTCGTGATCACGATGCAGATGTCGCGGGCGCTGAACACGTATGGGGCGGTGGGGCAGGTGGGGCCGATCGTGATGATCACGCTGGTGCGCGAGTTGGGGCCGGTGCTGACGGCGTTACTGGTGGCGGGGCGGAACGCGTCGGGGATCGCGAGCGAGTTGGGGTCGATGAAGGTGAGCGAGCAGATCGACGCGATGCGCGCGCTGGGGACGGATCCGATTCAGAAGCTGGTGACGCCGCGGCTGATCGCGACGTGCGTGATGCTGCCGCAGCTTACGGTTGTGGCGGATTTTCTGGGGATGGTGGGAGGATTCGCAATCTCTTACTTTTCGCTGCGGCTGACGCCATCGCAATACTGGACGCCGGCGTATCAGATTCTGGAGCTGAACGACTTCGTGCAAGGTTTGCTGAAGCCGTTGATCTTCGCGATGGTAGTGGCGCTGGTGGGATGTTATTACGGCCTGAAGACGAGCGGCGGGACGCAGGGAGTGGGCCGGGCGACGACGCAGGCGGTGGTGGTGGCGTCGGTCTGGATATTCGTGCTGACGGCGTTCATCACGCGGATCTTCGTAAACCTGTGAGCGCGGAGAGGGCATCGGCGGACGGGCCGGCGGAGGCGACGGTACTGGAGTTCGAGGGAGTGGACCTCAGCTTCGAACACAAGGTGCTGGACGGGGTGAATTTCCGGATGAGCGCGGGCGAGACGCGGGTGATTCTGGGCGCGGCGGGGAGCGGGAAGAGCGTGCTGCTGAAGGTAGCGATCGGCCTCGTGCCCGTGGATTCGGGCCGGGTGGTGCTGATGGGAGAGGACATAACGGGACTGGAGGAAAAGGACCTGTTCGCGGTGAGGGCGAACGTGGGAGTGCTGTTTCAGGAAGGGGGACTGTTCGACTCGCTGACGGTGGGCGAGAAC
>JAJYKC010000390.1 GCA_021788955.1 Acidobacteriota bacterium | reverse complement strand
CGCCGAAGGCGGCCGCCATCAACCTCCGGCGCCGTGTCCCGGCCGCCCGTTCCCTCCGCCACACTGTGGATTCCATTTCACACACCCAAGTCCGGGTAAATCCTTTCCTGCCTACATGAAACCGCACTTCCGCGCGCCTCGTCCGACGTGCATACGCTATACTAGAAAATTCGTCTGATCTGCTTACCATGAAGTGTCTCGCCGCTCTTTTTCTACTGCCTCTCAGTGTGGCTGCTCAGAACCGGTTCGTCACCGGCATGGCCGCTCGCGCGGTCATCGGCCAACAGACTTTTACCGCCCAAAACTCGGCTGGAAACCCGCCCTCGCTCAACCCCTCAGCGAGTCTCCTCGGCGCCGTCAGCGGACTCGCCTGGGCGAACAACATGTTGTTCGTGGTTGACTCCAACCGCATGCAGGCCGAGCCGACGCAGAACCGCGTGCTCCTCTTCCCGCAGTCGAGCCTCCCGGTACCGTCTCCGGACGCTGAACTCACTTATCAGTACGCCCGCTGCCAGGTTTGCGGCGGCACCGCCAGCGTCGTAATCGGCCAGCCCGATTTCGTATCCGTCAACCCTTATCGCACGCAGAACGGCTTGCAAAACCCCGCCGCCGTCGCAAGCGACGGCAACATCGTCGCCATAGCCGACACCGATAACAACCGCGTCCTCATCTACAATTCCATCCCCACCACCAACGGCGCCAACGCGAACGTCGTCCTCGGCCAGAAGGATTTCACCTCGCTCGCTACTTTCGCGCAGTCGGCCAAGTCGCTGCTCGGCCCGCAGGGCATCTGGATCCAGGGCAACCATCTCTTCGTAGCCGACACCATCGCCAACCGTGTCCTCATCTGGAACTCGATCCCGACCTCCAATGATCAGCCCGCCGACGTCGTCCTCGGCGAATCGAGCTTCACTGCGTACGACACCAACCCGCCCACCGACGCCTCCCACCTTTTTAATCCCGTCTCCGTCACCTCCGACGGAACGCGCGTCTTCGTCACCGACATAGGCAACAACCGCGTCCTCATCTGGAACGAAATCCCCACGCAGAACGGCCAGCCCGCCGACGTCGTCCTCGGCCAGCCGGATTTCAAGAGCAACGCAAGCAACAACACCAATAACAGCGACTGCCCCAGCACCGGTTCCGGATCGAGCATCACCTATCCGGCCCTCTGCGCCGCCTCGCTCAGCTTCCCCCGCTATGCGCTCGCCGGCGGCGGACGGCTCTTCGTCGCCGACGGCGGCAACGATCGCGTGCTGGTCTACGAATCCATCCCCACCCAGAACGGCGCAGCCGCCGACGAGGTCCTCGGCCAGTACGACCAGTTCTCCAACATCAACGGCATCGAGTACGACCCTTCGCAAGGCAGCCAGTCCGACGCCAACCAGATCACCGCGCCGCAGTCCCTGGCCTGGGACGGAACCAACCTCTACGTCAGCGATCCCTTCGATCGGCGAGTTCTTGTCTTCACGCCCGGACAGAACCTCATCTCGCGCACCGGCATCACCAACGCCGCCAGCCGCGAGGTCTTCGCCCTCGGCACCGTCACCTTCGGCGGAACCATCAACGCGAAAGACACCGTCACCATCACCGTCAACAGCGCCAACTACACCTACACGGTCCAGAAGAACGACACGTTGACCTCCGTCATCAACAACATGGTGCAGCAGATCAACACGTCCAACAGCGGCACGGGCGATCCGAACGTGTACGCAATCGCCGAAACGGCGATTACCGAGATGGTGCTCGTATCCAAGATCCCCGGCGTGGACGGAAACAACATCGCTTACTCGACGACGGCTTCTTCAACGGCGCAGATCACCGCCACCGCGGGTGGCGCGAATCTCTCCGGCGGCCAGGACGCCACCGAAATCGCCCCCAGCACCCTGATCACGGTCTTCGGCTACGGCTACCTTACGGACCAGGCCCCGACCTCGGCGCCCGCCGACAAGCCGCTTCCCCTCGAGTTGGCCGGCGTCGAGCTTTACGTCGACGGCACGCGCGCCCCGCTCCAATACGTCTCGCCCACCCAGATCAACGCGCAGATGCTGTCCCGGATCGTCGATGCAACCAGCGTCACAACCTGGGTCCGGTCCGTGCGCCAGGACGGCTCCGTGATATGGACCGCAGCCGTCGGCGTCCCCATCGTGCCCGGCAACCCCGGCATCTTCGCCTATCCGGGCCAGGAACCGCGCGAGGCCATGGCGGTTCACGCCAGCAGTTCCGCCACCAACGTCGTCTCCGTCGACGGAACCGTCAAGGCCGGCGACGTCGGAACCATCACCATCGGCTCCAACGCCTACAGTTACACGGTCGTAGCCAGCGACACGCTCACCTCCATCGAAAATCAGTTCATCACCCTCATCAACGCCAACTCGAACGAGGCCGTCACCGCCCAGGCCGCCGGCGCCTTTAACCGCGTCATCCTCACCGCGAAACAGCCGGGCGCCGCGGGCCAGGGTACATCCGTCAGCGTGTCGGTAAGCTCCGGAGCGAACCTGCTGCTCACCGTGCTCGGCCCCGGCACCATGTGTTGCGCCAACACCGCCGGCGCCCCGGTCACTACCGCGAACCCCGCGGTCCCCGGCGAACTCATCAACATCTACGCCACCGGCCTCGGGATCACCACATCCGCTGACGGCACCTGGCAAAATGCCGACGGCGTTCCCTACGCCGGATCCGCGAATAATGTTCTCCAGTCGGTCGACGCGCTCGTCAACGGCAACAGCACCGCCAACGTCCTGTTCACCGGCTTCCAGCCCGGCTCCATCGGCGTTTACCAGGTGACCCTCCAGATGGGCGAGTCGCTGAGCACAAACTTACAGAGCACGCTGCGCATCGCGCAGAATCTGTTTACCAGCAACATCGTCACAATCCCGATTTACGCGCCGACGTCGTCCACCAACACGCCGGCAGGGCTTCGAAACCCGGCGTCCCGTCCCGGACCGGGGCGTTCGGCTCCTGTAGTGAGGCACTAAATGGGCTTGGCAGTCAGAACGATTCGAGAATCGGCTTCGGCGCAGGTGCTCTCGCGTCTCCGCGCGGTCTGCACCGCGCTCCCGGACGCGCACGAAACCGTCGCCTTCGGCCATCCTACGTTCCGCGTCAAGGAACGCATGTTCGCCGTCCTGGAGGAGTACCGCGGCGAGCTCACCGTCGCCGTCAAGGTCGGCAAGGCGATGCAGTCGGTCTTCTTGAAGGATGCCCGCTTCTTGCGCACGCCGTATCTCGGCCAGCACGGATGGGTCTCGCTCCGCCTCCACGCCAACGGCGCCGCCACGGACTGGGACGAGGTCGCCTCGCTCGTGCGCGGCAGCTACGAACTGGTGAGCGCGAAGAGGCGCTGATCCGCCGGCCCACGAACCCCGAGGATTGACTCCAAGGAAGGATTTAAGAAAGCAAACGCATGATCGTTGTAATGCAGGAGGGAGCCGGCGAGCTGCTGGTGCAGCGCGTCATCGACCGCATGGTGTCCGCCGGCTTCACCGTGCACCGTTCCACCGGAGTCGTTCACACCGTGCTTGGCGGCGTCGGGCCGGAAGAGAACATCGATCCGGCGGACTTCGAAATCCTCGAAGGTGTCAAGGAATGCCACCGCATCGTCTCGCCGTATAAACTTGCCAGCCGCGCGTTCCGCCCCGCTGGCACCGTCATCCGCATCGGCAACGTCGAAATCGGCGGCGGCCGCCTCGTCGTCATGGCCGGGCCCTGCAGCGTCGAAAGCCGCGGCCAGATCGAACGCTCCGCCGAAATCGCCGCTCAGGGCGGGGCCACCGTCATCCGCGGCGGCGCCTTCAAACCGCGCAGTTCTCCTTATAGCTTCCAAGGCCTCGGCGAAGAAGGCCTCAAAATGATGCGCGAGGCAGCGGACCGCCATGGCCTCCTCGTCGTCAGCGAGGTCATGGATCACACGCAGATCCCGCTGCTCGAAACCTATTCCCACATCCTGCAGGTCGGCCCACGCAATATCCACAACTTCAACCTGCTGCGCGAACTCGGCGCCCGCCGCGTCCCCGTTCTCCTCAAACGCGCCATCTCGGCCACCATCGAAGAATGGCTGCTTTCGGCCGAGTACATCCTCGCCGGCGGCAACTACGAC
>JAJYKC010000389.1 GCA_021788955.1 Acidobacteriota bacterium | reverse complement strand
CTGAGCGCACAGGTGCCGTGAGCGGCGCAAGCCGCGCGGCGCCGTTGTGCGCGGTCCTGACGTGAAAGCCTCAGGCGAGGCGGGCGATCCGCGCGAGGCCTTCGTCGAAAATCTCCGGCTTGACGAGGCCGCTAACCACTAAGTAGGCTTCGCGCTCGAAATCAAAAAAATAGCCAGGCTGGACAAGCACGCCGTGGTTGAGCAGTTCGAGGGTCCAGTCTTCTTCCGTGCGGATGCGCGGCGCTTCGATGACGGAGTACCAACCGCCTTCGCAATTCAGCACCCGGAAGGGCGAGTCGCCGGAAAAAAGTTGGCGCGCGGCACGGGCGTTGCGAGTCGTGCGCTCCGCAATGGACGCGCGGATCTTGATGCCAAGGCGGAGGAGCTCCGGCGAGGCGCATTGCACCGGAGCGGAGGCGGAGAGATACGCGTCGGCGATCCACTCAAGGCGATCGAAGGCAGGCTCGCGCAAAGCGGCGGGGCCTTGCACGGCGATCCATCCGAGTTTCATCTGCGGGAGGCCGGCGACTTTCGAGAGTCCGCTTAAGACAAACGTGAGCGATTCGCGGGGACCGGCGGCGGTTTCGGCGCGATGCGGATCGGCGGAGAAGGCGTAGTCGGAGAAAACTTCGTCGGAGAGCAGGGCGAGCGAATGGGCGGCGCAAAGGCGATCGAGCGACGCGAGTTCTTCGCGTTTGAGGAAAGAGCCGGTCGGGTTGTTGGGGTTGACGAGGGCGATAGCTCGGGTGCGGGGCGTGACGGCGGACGCGAGAGCTTCGAGGTCGATGCGCCAGGCGCCGTCGTAGCGCAGCGGATACTGCGCGACGCGGACGCCTTCGAGCGCGGCAAGGTGCTCGAAAAGCGGATACGACGGGCGCGGGGTGAGGATTTCGTCGCCGGGGTCGCATAGAAGTTTGAACAGCAGCGCGTAGCCTTCGCTCGTGCTGGCGGTGAGCAGGAGATCGGAGGGTGCGATGGAGATGGCGCGGGCCGAGTAGTATTCGGCGACGGCTTCGCGAGCCAGGAGGAGGCCGGCGGGTTGAGGGTCGTAGCTGAGCGAGGCCGGGTCCGAGAGCGCGGCAAGGATCTCCTCGGTAGGGTACGCCAGACCGGCGCGGGTGGGATTCGATTCGGTCAGATCGAGAACTTCTAGGCGGGCGGCGCGGCGCGCGGCGAGGAGGCGGGTGAGGGGGTTGGGCCGAAGGTCGCTGGGAACGCGTGCGGAAAACACTCGCTTAGTTTGAATCGCGGTGCGCGGCGGACGGAGTGAAGGCGGGCACGCAGACGGCGATGTATTCGGCGCCCCCGGGCGTGGGCGTGCTGTAGCGGACCCACTCGCCTTTATGCGCGATGACGGCCTGGCCGGCTTCGACGTCGGTCACGCCGTCCGCGTGCTCAACGCGGAGACAGCCCTTCAGCACGAGTGTGAATTCGTCGAACTCCGGCGTCTGGCCGGGTTCGGACCAGCCTTCGGGGCTGTGCATGTGCGCAACGCTGGCGGCGGTGGTGCCGCTGTTGATGACGCCGACGTATTCTTCGATGAGTTTGCCGTTGCCCGCCGGGATGAAGGCGGGGTCGCGGATGAGGTCTGGCATGGGGCTAGTATTCGCGTTCGGTGATGAGATCGGTCACGCCGTAGAGGGCGCGCTGGTACGGGGATTCCGGGAAAGAAGCCATGATCGAGCGGGCTTTTTCAGTGAAGGCGCGCGCTTTGCGGCGGGCGCGCTCGAAGCCGTCGTACCGGGAGACGAGAGCCGAAATGCGTTCGAAGGGGACGTTGTTATAGTTGCCGTCGCCAAGCACCTGCTCGACGAGTTTGCGTTCGGCGGGCGTCGCCTGTCCGAGAGCGTAGATGAGGGGAAGCGTGACTTTCCCTTCGCGCAGGTCGTTGCCAACGGGCTTGCCGAGGACTTTTTCGCGGGCCGTGAAATCGAGCACGTCGTCGACGAGTTGGAAGGCCATGCCGAGGTTCCAGCCGAAGTCGCCGAGGCGGGCTTCGGTGGCTTCATCGGCGCCGGCCATGAGGGCGCCGAGGCGCGCGCAGGCGGAAATGAGGCTCGCGGTTTTCCGGTCCACCAGTTCCATCGAGTCGGCTTCGGTAATGTCGATGCGGCCGATGCGCTCCAGTTGGAGCAGCTCGCCTTCCACCATCATCTGCGTGAGGCTGATGAGCAGGTCGAGGACGGGGAAGCTGCGCTCGCGGAGGGCGATCTGGAAAGCCTGCATGTAGAGCCAGTCGCCGGCCAGGACGCAGGTGTGGTTGCCCCAGAGGGTGTTGCTGGACGGGCGGCCGCGTCGCGTGCGGGCGTCGTCGATGACGTCATCGTGTACCAGCGTAGCGGCGTGGATCATTTCGACGACGGCGGCCATGCGGATGGCGCTGTCGTTGGGCTCGCCGATAAGGCGCCCGGCGAGCAGGACCAGGATGGGGCGAAGACGTTTACCGCCGCCGGCCTGCAGGTAACTATTGATGGCCGTCACGGCCTCGACGCTCGCTACGGATTCAAGGCTGATAGCCTGCTCGACGCGTTCGAGGTCGGCCCGGACGAGGTCCAGGATTTCGCGTGCTGTCAGCGATTGCCCGAGTCTGCTAAATCCCATCGAATCGTTCCAGTCTAACAGTCCAGCGTTGTGGACGGCAGCGCCACCTGGGCGAGGCGGCGGAAGTTGGCGGTGGTGGCGGCCACGATCTCGGCCACTTCGATGCCGCGGACGCGGGCAAGTTCAGCGGCGGTGAAGGCGACGAACGCGGGTTCGTTGCGCTTGCCGCGCTTGGGCACGGGCGCCAGATACGGCGCGTCGGTTTCAAGCAGAATGCGATCGAGCGGGGCCAGGCGGGCGGCTTCGCGGACGGGGTCGGATTTCGGATACGTGATGACGCCGCCGAAGGCAAGCGAGAACCCGAGTTTCACGGCGCGTTCGGCTTCCGCGGGACCTCCAGTGAAACAGTGCAGAATGCCGGGAAGACCGTGCGGGGTCCAGTGTTGTTCGAGGATCGAGAAAGTGTCGTCCCACGCCTCGCGCGTGTGGATGATCACGGGCTTCCCCGCCCCGGCGGCGAGCGCCAACTGCTCAACGAAGACGGCGTGCTGGGTATCGCGTGGCGCGAAGTCGTAGTGATAGTCGAGGCCGATTTCTCCGATTCCCACGACTTTCGGATGCCCGGCGAGGGTTTCCAGGTTTTTATAAGTCTCGGCGCCGGCCTTGGCGGCGTCGTGCGGGTGGATGCCGACGGTGGCGAGGAAGCGCGGGTGCCGGTCCGCAAGGCGGATGCCGGCTTCGAGGTCGGGCGGTCCGTCGCCGGTTCCGATGGCGACCATCCAGGTCACGCCGGCTTCGTGCGCGCGGTCGATCGTGCGCTCCCGGTCATTGTCGAACTGAGGGTTGTCGAGATGGCAGTGGGAGTCGATCACTTCAGGCGTGCTCCCACGGGCACGTCTTCAAGGAAGCCTGCAAGGACGGGCGAGCCGCCTTCAAGCGACGCGGCCACGATCATGCCCTGGCTGGTGATGCCTTTGAGCTTGCGCGGCGCGAGGTTGGCGACGATGACGACCTTGCGGCCCACCATCTGCTCAGGCTTGTAAGCAAGGGCGATGCCGGCGACGATCGTGCGGGGCTCAGGCTCGCCGATGTCGACTTTGAGGTGCAGAAGTTTGTCGGAGCCTTTCACGGCCTCGGCCGACAGGACCTGGCCGACGCGCAGGTCGACCTTGGCGAAATCGTCGATGGCGATGGCGGGCGAAGCGGGAGCGGCCGGCGCGGATTCGGGCTTCTTGCCCAGCAGCGCGTTCTGGCGGTCCTTTTCGAGGATTTCGAGTTCCTGCATGCGCGGGATGGCGGTTTTGGCTTCGATGCGCGGGAAGACGGCTTCGGGCTTTTGCGTTTGCTGGCCCGCGGCGAGGAGGCCCCAGCGGAGATCGGGCGCGCGGAGCGCGGCGAGCGGCGTGGTCATGCCGAGCTGCGCCCAGATCTTTTCCATGGACGTTGGCATCACGGGATAGAGCCAGCCGCAAACCAGGCGCAGGGCTTCGGCGGCGGTGTAGAGCGTTTCGTTGAGCTTCTCGCCGGCTTCGGGCGAGGTCTGGCGCTCGCGGGCGAGTTTCCAGGGGGCG
>JAJYKC010000388.1 GCA_021788955.1 Acidobacteriota bacterium | reverse complement strand
ATCTTCCTCCGCGCCAGCAGCGGCTCCAGCGCCTGGGACAAGTTCACCTCCAACCGCCGCGTCCTGCACGATGAAGTCGGGCTCATTCACTGGATGCCCGCGATCTGGGATGCACCTTACTTTGTCCATCCCCCGCTAACCAACTACATCGCTTCCGCTTCGCGGATTCGCCCCACCCCCGGTGAGGACTGGGATGCGCAAACCGCCGACAGCGTCTTCGCCGGCGGATCTCTCGGTGCGCTCCGCTTCATCATCGAGGGCATGTCGGCAATTCCGGGCCGCAAGGCCGTCATCGTGTTCACCGATTTCGTTCCGCTCTTTTCCAAGTATGGTTCCGGCCAAGCGATGGTGGACGCCCTCCGCTCGCTGACCGATCTGGCCAATCGCGCCGGCGTGGTCCTCTATACCCTGGAAGCCTCGGGCCTCGGCTCGTTTGCTCCGATGAGCCCAATCCCAATCACTGCCGATCCCTACGCTCCTTCCCCAACCGGCCCCTACGCCCCAACGAACCAGTACAACACCTACAGCGCGGACCAGGGTTCCGGCCCGTTCTCCGGGCCGAACATCTTCGGCAATCAGCCCACGAAGGTCTACGCTTCCTCCATCGCCGGCTTCGCTGACCTCGCCAACCAGACCGGCGGCAGGTTCCTCGGCGAGTCGAACGACATCAATCGCGAGATCGCAAAAGTCCAGAGCGACCTCGATAGTTACTACCTGATCGGCTTCTCCCCCGCCCCCGATTCCCCCTCGCGCCAAGGCGCGCCGTTCCACACCATCCGAATCCGCGTGAAACGGGGAGACCTCCAAGTCCGGAGCCGCCGCGGGTTCGTCGGCCTTCCCGACAGTCTCCCCAGCCCCGAACCGGAACCCGCGGGCACCCGGCAACTGATCCATGCCGTCTTCACACCTTTCGCCCCTTCCCAGGTGCCGGTCGTCCTGAACACGATGTACACCTACTCGGCGAAAAGCGCCGACGTGCAGAACTTCGTGTACCTCGAGCCCAGCCGCCTCCATCTGACCCAACAGCCCGACGGCTCCCACACCGGAACTATCGAGCTTGCGGTGTTCGCCTTCCGGCCCGATGGCTCGGCCGCGGCTCATATCGCCGCCCGCGCCCCCGTATCGCTGAATGCCGCGCAGTATGCGGTCGCACTTCAGAAAGGGATGGTCTACGGCTTCCAGTTGAATCTGCCGCCCGGCGTCACCTATCAGGTGCGCGCCGCCGTCCTCGATCGCGGCTCCGGACAAATTGGCTCGGCCAACCAGGTCCTCGTCGTCCCGGACCGGAAAAAGGGCCAGGTCGCGCTGTCGAGCCTTGAACTGGCGCCCATCGACAAGTCCAATCCGCAGGCCGGCGAGCAATTATCTCGAGGCTTCCTCACCCATCGTTTCCACCCCGACGCCCTGTTAGGCTACGGCTGCGCCGTCTTTAACGCCCGCACGGATCCGGCCTCCCGACAAGCGAACTTAGTCGCCCAGCCCCTGATCTATCGCGACGCCAAACTCGTCTATACCGGACCGGCAACAAACGTGGCCGCGGCCCCAAAAGCCAACGGCTCCACCCCCGTCTCGGGCACCGTCCAACTCGACCATGCCTTACCGCCCGGCGACTACTCGCTCGTCCTTCAAGTCACCGACACTCTGCAACCCAACAAGAAGACCCGCACCCGCGTCACCTGGTCCGACTTCACCATCGCCCCTCCGCAGGACTGAGCCCCCGTTACTCGTGGGCGGCGAGTAGCCCGTTCAACACCGGCAACGGCACCGCGCCTTCGTTGAGCGCGCGCCGGTGAAAATCCGCCAGATGAAACCGCGGTCCCATGCGCTTCTCGTCGTCTGACAGCACGTGCAGCCAGCCGCGCCAGCCGGCGAAGTAGGTCGGCAACTGGCACGAAGACAACTGCGCGCGCTGAAGTTTCGCCACCGCTTCCTCGCGCTCCTGGTAGGTCTGGTTGATCATCAGGTCCAGCGCCTGGTCGTCCGTCATGCCCATCGTCTGCAGCCGGATGTCGAGAATCGTGTTCGCCACCACGCGCAGCATCTGCTTGTAGAACGTCATCTTCAGCCCGGGGTCTCCATCGAGATAGCCCTGCTCGGTCAGCATCTGCTGCGTGTAGACGGCCCAGCCCTCGACGTACGGCCCGCTGCCGAACAGCGCCCGCAACAGCCGCCGGCCGCGCGGTTCAATTCGGTTGGCGTACTCAAACTGTACCCAGTGCCCCGGCATCGCCTCGTGAATCGTCAGATGCTCCAGGCCATAACGGTTGTACTCGCGCAGTTTCGACTCCGCCCGGTCGACCGGCCAATCCGCCGGAATCGGAGTAATCCAGTAAAATCCCCCAAGCGACGGCTCCAGCGCCGGAGCGGGATTGAATCCGCCCACACCATAGATGCCGCGCATGAACACCGGCGTCGGAATCACCCGCAGCGTCTCGCCGGAGGGCAGCGGCACCAGCCCGCGCGCTTCCACAAACTGCGTCGCCCGCT
The DNA here is from genome assembly GCA_021788955.1 of Acidobacteriota bacterium. Next base: position 1,629 of record JAJYKC010000388.1, on the reverse strand, counting down.
CGAGGTCCCGCTTCGCCTCCTTGAAATAATCCTCGCGTTTGGGATGCTGCTGCGCGATCTCATCGAGCGCTTCCTTTATCGTCTTCGGCGCCGCCATCCGCGCCATCTCCCCGCGGATCCGCTCCATCTCCGCCTCGGCATCGGCCAGGGTCTGCGCCGGCGTCTCGCCATTGGCGATCGCTAACGCGAACTTCTTCGCGTAAACCTCCGGGCCCAACCGCCAGTCGCTCGTCTTCACCGCCAGCGGGCCGGATAAGTAGGTATGGAAGTCCCGCAACGCCTCCAGCGCCGCCCCCGAAGTTTTCTCGTACTCGATTCCCAACTCCGGCGGCACGTCGGCTCGCAGCGTCCTGTCGATCAATCCAATGTCGCCGTCCAGTTCTTCCTGCGCCACGCGGTTCCACACTTCCGGCGCATCCACGAGATTCACCTTCGCCTGATCGAGCAGCGCCGGAACCGCCTTCAGCCGCGCGATGATATCCCGGTACCGCCGCACCTTCGGGGCGTAATTCAGCGAGTACGGCGCGAACATCGCGTTGCCGATCAGCTCGACGTATAACGTGGGATTATGGCGCCAGCTCTGCGTCGTCTCCAGATCCAGCAGCGCCAGCGAGATCTGGTCCTCCATGATCCTGCGGTCCGCGCGGTCCTCGGTGTTTAGCTTCGACTCGGGGAAACTCTCGAGACGGCTGCGGAACCCTTCGAAAAACTGCCGCTGCTGCGTGATCCCGGCGTCGGAGAAATCGTCCAGTCGCCGGTCCAGCCGCACGCCCTGGTGGACGTGATAGCCCGCCTGGGTCGCCGAAACCGGCGACAGCGCGAGCGAGGAATCGACAAAATCCTCCACCGCGCCCTGAAATTCGCTCGGCCTCGCCGCGCAACCCTCCATCATCGCCATCGCGCTAAGCGCCAAGCCTCCTACCGCGGCCTTACAAAGCCAACTCCGCATCGAGTTTCTCCCTATCTCCCGCCTCGCCAAACCTTACACATCTTATGCCCGGCTCAATCGACTTCATCAACCCGCTCAGCACCGCGCCCGCGCCCACCTCCACGCACCGCTCCACACCCCGCGCGGCCAGCAGGCGCATCGACTCTGTCCACCGTACCGGATTCGGGACCTGTTCGTACAACCCCTGCCGCGCATCGGCGCCGGAAGTAATTTCCCGCGCCTGCCAGTTGTTCACCAGAGGAAACGCGAGGTCGCGAAACTCGACGGCGTCCATGTCCACCTTCAGCCGCTCCTGCGCCGGCTTCATCAGCGCGCAGTGAAACGGCGCGCTCACCGGCAAGGCAACCGCGCGCTTGGCGCCCGCGGCCTTCGCGAGCGTCATCGCCCGCTCCACCGCGCCCGCGTGCCCGGCCACGACAATCTGATCCGGCGAATTCAAATTCGCCGCGCTGACAACCTCGCCTTGCGCCGCCTCGGCGAGAACGCCGTCGAGCTTGCCTTCCGGCAGTTTCAGCAGCGCCGCCATCGCGCCCACACCCGCCGGAACCGCCTCCTGCATATACCGCCCGCGTTTGCGCACCAGACGCAGCGCATCGCCGAAAGCCAGCGATCCCGCCGCCACCAGCGCCGAGTACTCACCCAGGCTGTGCCCGGCCACAACGCCGGGCTCAAGTCCTGCT
>JAJYKC010000387.1 GCA_021788955.1 Acidobacteriota bacterium | reverse complement strand
GCCAGGTTGAGCAGCGGTTCGCCCATCCCCATCATGACGATGTTCGTCTGCGACCGCCGCGGGTCGAGCCCATGCTCACGCATCACGTAAACCGCCTGCCCGACGATCTCCCCCGCCGTGAGATGCCGCTCCAATCCCATCAGCGCTGTCAGGCAGAAACGGCAATTCACCGGACAACCCACCTGGCTCGAGATGCAGATCGTGTCGCGCGACTCCTCCGGCATCAGCACTGTCTCGACCGTCCGCCCGTCGGCAAGCCGCAACAAATAGCGGCGCGTCCCGTCCGTCGAATCAAAATGCGCGGCCGCCTTCGGCCAGCCGACATCGAGCCGCGCTTCCAACTCCTCCCTCGCGGCCTTCGGCAGCGTGGTGATCTCACCGACCCGCTCTACCCGGCGGCCGTACACGGCCTGATAGATCTGGCGAGCACGATACGGCGGATCGCCGGGATCAAGAACATCGGCAATATCGCTAAGTTCCATCCCCAGAATAGCTTGAGGAGATCTATTCATACTTCACTTTCAGCTTACCTCAGACTCGGACCGGGTCTGCGGAGAGAACAGGTACAATAATGTTAGCCGTTTTCGCATGTCTTTGACGATCAACTCCCCGGACACAGCCACGCTCCCGCCGAGGGAGATCCTCACCACAACCCTGCCGAACGGGATTCGCATCCTGAGCGAGCACATGCCACACGTGCGCAGCGTTTCGGTCGGAGTGTGGATCGCCACGGGCTCCCGCCGCGAGCGCATCGAGGAAACCGGCATCTCGCACTTCATCGAACACATGGTGTTCAAGGGCACGCGGCATCGGTCGGCTGAGGAGATCGCCAAATCGGTCGACTCGATCGGTGGCAATCTCGACGCATTTACGGCCAAAGAGATGGTGAGTTATCAGACCAAAGTGCTCGACGAACACCTCCCCGTAGCCTTCGACGTCTTGAGCGACCTTGTGTTGAATCCGCTTTTCCGCGAAGACGACATCGAGAAGGAAAAGGGCGTCATCCTCGAAGAACTGAAGATGGAAGTGGACAATCCGGAGTACCTGCTCAGCGACATCTTCGCCAGCAACTTCTGGAAGGACCACCAGCTTGGCCGGCCGATTCTGGGCACGAAGGATACCATCCGCAAGTTCCACCGCGCCATGATCGACGACTACTATGCCCGCGTCTACGAGCCCTCAAACATATTGATTAGCGCAGCCGGCCGGCTTTCCCATAATGCTCTCGTGGACTTGGCCGCGGGCGCGTTCGCATCTTTACCCAACCGGCCGGATGTGGCCGAGGACCCGCGGCCGGTGCCCCATGCGCGGCTCGTGTTCCGTAATAAGAGCTCGCTCGAACAGGTTCATCTTTACCTCGGCGTGCCCTGCCATCCGCTGCCGCATAAGGATCGCTTCGTATGGTACACGCTGAACACAGTGCTCGGCGGCGGCATGAGTTCCCGGCTGTTCCAGAACGTTCGGGAGAAGCGCGGTCTGGCCTACGCGGTCTTCAGCGAACTGAGCATGTATCGGGACACCGGGTGCCTGGCCGTCTATGCCGGGATGTCACTCGAGGCGGCCCGCAAGGTCGTGGATCTGATCATGGAAGAGTTCCGCACTCTAAAGAACGATCTGATTCCCGCCGATGAACTGCGCAGGGCGAAAGACAATATGAAGGGCTCGTTCATGCTCGGGCTGGAGTCGACGTCGAGCAGGATGGCGCACCTGGCGCGCCAGGAAATGTATTACGGCAGGTTCTTCTCGCTCGATGAGATGCTGGAGAGCATCGAGCAAGTGACGGCGGAGCAGGTGCGCTCGCTGGCCGCCGAGTTCCTGGATCCGAAAAACATCACGCTCGCCATGCTCGGCAACCTCGGCGATTTCCGCCTGCACCGTGAGGAGCTGGCCTGCTGAGCGCCGGCTGAGTCTGCTTGTTCCATCTTCGAAAACTCGCCTGGGGCAGGATCGCCGCCCCACTGCTCCTCTTGGCGGCCATCGCCGCTCCGCTCGGCGCGGTTGATGTTAAGACGCTCAAGCCCGAGGGCTACCTCAGCGACTTTGCTCACGTGGTGAATCCGGCCGAAAAAGCCCAAATTGAGGACTACTGCGGCCGCGTCGAGCGCGCCACCGGGACACAAATGGCCCTGGTGACGATTCCGACGCTCGATGGCGCACCGATCGAGGACTTCGCCAACGACCTGTTCCGCTCCTGGGGAGTCGGTAAGAAGGGACAAGACAACGGCGTATTGCTGCTGCTGGTGATCAACGACCGCAAGAGCCGCATCGAAGTCGGCTATGGCCTCGAGCCGGACCTGCCAGACGGATTCGCCGGCGACACGTTACGCTCGATGCGGCCCGCGCTGCGCGTAGGGCAGTACGGCCCCGCAATGCTGACCGGGGTGCAGAGCATGGGTGAGCGGATCGCGGCAGCCAAGAAGGTCTCGCTCGACGCCGCGCCGGCACAACCCTTAGAGCAACCCATGGAACGCCGGGGGCGATCCGGCGGCTCGCTGGCCTCAAAGATCATCGGGATCCTCATCATCCTGGTGCTGATTCGCATTTTCCTGGGAGGCGGCGGGATCGGCGGATTTCTCACCGGCATGTTCCTGGGAAATATGTTCGGCGGAGGAGGCCGCGGCTACCGCGGTGACGGCTGGGGGGGCGGCGGATTCGGCGGTGGAGGTGGGTTCGGAGGTTTCGGCGGCGGCGACTCCGGGGGCGGCGGCGCTTCGAGCGATTGGTAAAAGGGGGCGGCGGACATGGAACAGCTCTTCAAGGATCTGACCACGAAGCTGAAGGAAGCCTTCGGCGACGGTCTTCTGTCTGTGATGGTCTACGGCTCGGCAGCTTCCGGCGACCACCACGGCAAGTACAGCGACGTGAATGTGCTCTGCGTGGTCAGCCGGTTGGGTCCGGCGGAGCTGATGCGTGCCGAACCAGCCTTGGCATGGTGGCGCAGCCAGCACAACCCGGCGCCGATGCTCATGACTCTCGATGAGCTGAAAACCTCCGCGGATGCCTTTCCCATTGAGTATCACGACATTCTGGACCGGCGAAAAGTCGTCTACGGCGTCGATGCCATCGCCGGGCTCCAGGTTGCCAAGGTGAACTACCGCGCCCAGATTGAGCGCGAACTTCGCGCCGGTTTGTTCCGTTTTCGGCTCAAGGCCGCACCCCTGCTCGCCACAAAGAAGGGGTTGCTTGAACTGATGCTCGACTCTGTGTCGACATTCTGCCTGCTCGGCCGGCACGCTATGCTCGCCTCAGGCCTCGACGTCGGGCCGCGGAAGCGCGACGCGGCGGACGTCATGCGGGGCTTCGGCGTTGACTCCCACGCCTTTCATACCCTGCTCGACATCCGCGAAGGAAAGGCCAAACCCGACTCGGTCGACGCCTTCGTGCTTTTCGGCTCGTACCTCACCGCGATCCAGACTCTGATCCGCTTCGTCGACGAACTCCGCGTCTCGTCGTAGCGCAAGTTATCTTCCCGCCTGGAGACTGTGCTGGCGCGCGGGGGCGAATTCGTCGCCGTGCCGCCAGCCGGGCAACGCGGTTTGATTCGCGACCGCAAGCCCAATCTCCATTCCGAACCGCGCCATCTGCGCCAACCCGGAGAAGTCCCATGATTCGTCGAACTCATCCGATGGCTGATGATAGTGATGCGCCACGTATTCGCCGAACACCTTCTCGGCAAACTCCGGCGGTTTCCCAACGAATCGGGTACCCATGCTGATCGAAAAGGCAGGCACTCCGAAGCGCGCAAATGAGAAATGGTCGGAACGGTAGTAGTGGCCCTGGTCTGGGTGCGGATCGGGCGTGATCGAGAGTCCCATCCGGCGGGCGATCGACTCCACCACCGGCCACGCCGTCGTACGTTCCGCCCCGGTGACCGACACATCCGCCGTGCGTCCGAACGGGTAAAGAGCATCGAAGTTCAGATTCAAAGCCAGCCGCGAGGGAGGAATGATCGGATGCCGCGCGTAGTACTCCGACCCGCGCAACCCGGCCTCCTCCGCGGTAACAGCCAGAAACAGCGCCGACCGTCCCGGTTTCTCCGGCTGGGCGGCCCACGCGCGTGCGATCTCCATCAGCACTCCGCAACCGGTGGCGTTGTCCACGGCGCCGTTGTAAATCGCATCGCCATTGACCGGGTCGCCGATCCCGAGATGGTCC
>JAJYKC010000386.1 GCA_021788955.1 Acidobacteriota bacterium | reverse complement strand
GATGGTCCGGCTCACGGATCCCTCCCATGCCAGTTTCCTGCCGGCGCCGGCCAACCGCGCTGTAGCCCGGCGTGGTCAATTTCTGGTCTACTCGGCGGATCGCGACGGCGCCATGCAGCCCTACCGTATGGAAACCAGGAGTGGGGTAGCCAGGCAGATCGTTCAAGCCGAGGGGCTCAAGCCCGAGTCCCTTTTTCTCACGGCCGATGACAAGATGCTGTTTTTTGCCGACTCGGCCGGCATCCACCGCACGCCGTTCTCCGGCCGGCAGCGGGAAATCTACCATTGGGCGGAGGGTTACGAAGGCGGCTCTGGACTCGGTCTCTCGCTGGATGGAATGCACGCCGCCGCGGTGGAAACGAAACCGAACCATTGGCGATTGCGCCTGGTGAGCGTAAGAAACGGTCCGGTCACGCTGGTTGATAGCGAGGCGCCGATTTCCTTTCCGTCGGTCCGCCCGAGACGAGATAGCGTCGCCTACCGCGGTGGGGACTCGTCGCTGTGGCTGGTGAACTTCGACGGGAGTCAAAATCGCAAGCTGGCGCTCCCGGCCGGCGGACTCGGTCCTTTTTTCTGGTCCCCCGACGGAAGATCCGTGCAGTATCTTAATGTCCCGGAAGATCCGGCCCACGCCGTCGCGATCCGCGAGTTCTTCCCGGACACCAATCAGGACCGCTGGGTCACCGATACGAGCAAATACGCCACGTTTGCACCTAACGGCGATGCGAGCGTCTTCGCCGGGGCCACCGCGAGCAAGGCCTCGCCGTATTTGAGCCTCCTGGTTCGCCGCGCTCACCGGGAACTCACCATCGCCGAGCACCGCGCTTCGGACCCGCGTCTGGTGACGATGATGTTCAGCCCCAACAGCCAGCGCCTCTTCTTTCAAACCGACCGCGAAGGAAAGATGTGCATCTACATGATGAACACAGAGCGTCTCGTGGCGGAAACGGAAGACTGACTTACTCGCCGGCTTTTTCGAAGCTTTCCAGCGATATGGCCCGCAAGTATTCCCCCCGCGGCATACGGGTCCACCAGTTTCCCGTCGCGCGCCGCTCGGCCAGCGTCGTGAATCGATACTCGAACGCGAGCGCGCGCACGTACTTTGGCGGCGCGTTGGGGAAGGGGTTCTGCTCGAACAGCCCCAGCACGGGCTTCTGCCCGTCAAGGATCCTTTTCATCAAGCTCACGAACCAAGGGTTTTCCCGCCAGTTCCCCAGCGCCGCGAACCACATCTGCCAATCGAGCCGCGGCTGATACGGCGCCACCCATGCGGGCCTTCGCCCAAGCGGTCCGGGCTTGAATGGCAGGACATAATCCTTCCAGGAGACGCCGTCGTCGGAGCCCTGAATCTGGATCTCGATTCTCTCGGTCGTCATGACGGCGAACAGTCCATACGTGTTCGCGATCTCGAAGGGTCCCACCAGCCGCTCCACCGCTCCGAGTCCTGCCGGCTGAGCGCGAAAGAGTGTTTCGTACATCCCGCCCAAGCCCAGCAAAAAAATCGCCGCCGCCGCGAACCGGAGCCCCGCGGGGCTCCGGCGGAGCGGGACGGAACGTGCAAGCCCGAAGATTCCATCATCGAAACAGAACAAACACAGCGACAGCGTCAGCAGATTGAAGAATGCGTAGTTGCCGGAGATCGCGATCAGAAGCTGCAGCCCGGCGAGAAAGCACGCCCCGATCCATCGCAGCCTTCGTGGGGCGAAGATGAGGAACGGGACGGCCAACTCGACGCAGAAGACGCCCGCTGTGGAGATTTTCTGCATGATCTCTGGTAACTTCGCCAGATACCATGCCGCCAGCGTGGGTAGCGGCTGCGTCCAGTAATGGAAAGCGAGGGCGGTCAAGTTACGCCAGTTCGGGTCATGGCTGAGCAACTTCACGGACCCCGAAAGGAACATCAGCCGGAAGAGCAGCCAACGGTACATCCACACGGCCAACTGCGTCCGGCCGAATACGAGCGCGAGGAAGCCCGCCTCAAGCAGCAGTCCGTCCCACTGGAACGAAAGAAAGTCCTGCCCGATGCTGCTGAGGGAGAGGTACAACAAGTAGAGCGCCGCCAGTGCGGCCCGATGCCGCATTCCGGCGATCACCGCCACGGCGGCCGATGCGCCCAGCCAGCACGCCGCTACGAGCGCGGTGTCCGAATAGTTTAGCCAGAACAGAGCCGGCAGGCGCCACCACGCGGTGTGGCCGAGGACCCGCGGCGCAGCTTCAAGCAGCCGCCGCGCGGGGCTGATTCCTTCCTCCCCGACCAATCCGCGAATCTGCAAGCCCAGCGAGGCGAAGCCGCAGAAATAACACAATCCCAGAAGCCGCAGGAATGTCCCATGAATGCGTTCGTAGGAAAGCGGCACAACCCGCGGCCCAAACGCCGCTCGTGTCAGCCACGCGAAGAAATTCCGGTGGGCGGCGATCAACCGGTAGGAGGCTTCGGCGGCCGGGGCAAATCCCGGCAGCGAATCGTAAAGCCGGAGCAGCCACCCCTTACCTGGCGCGAGAGCAAGCACGGTGAATGCCGCCCGCGCTCCCTCCAGACGCTCTCCACCGGGCAGGAGGAGCTGAACGCTCCGCGCATAGGCATCTTCGGGGATCGAGGGAAAGTCCGAAGCTCGTTCCGAGGCGGGCGCGTAGTCAGCCGCGGTTTGAGTCAATCGGCGCGCGTACTCCACCCAGATTTTGCAGAAGCCGCAGCGGCCATCGAAAAGCACCAGCGGCCGCTCTAGGCGTGTGTCCATGTCAATCCCAGCATAGGCCAGGGGCTCGGCTTGTGCCCGGCGACTTCCTGCCCCAACTTCGCTTCTACCAGCATCTAGGGAAAGGCAGGAGAATTGCTTGCTCAAATGTAGAGCCAATAAGCGACTATAAATGTGTGCTCTTCTGCCCCTATAATGGAATTCCAAGCGGTGCTTTCCAAATTCGTGGCGCCGCGTTACGTCTGAGACTCGGTCACGCCGATGCGCGAATGCAGGTCGTGCTCGCTCCAAGCGGCAGCGCTTCTGGCGCTGATGGCATCTTGCGGCCTCGCGCAGACGCTGGTGCCTGCCAGTGGCCCGGACGGTCGCGTCCACCTGTTTAACTCGGATCTCGCGATCTTCGAGGCCGGTGACTCGCGCACGGATCTTCCCTGCGACGTGACTCCGGACAAGCCCGTCCTTGGCTTCGATCTTCGTTTTCACGCCGGGTACGAGGCGACGATCCCGCTGACCGCGTTCGCCGGGTCGGACGACTCGTTGACCATCCTATTGCGCGTTTCCAGCGACGGGCCCAACGCGCGCTCCATCTACCTCACGCAACACTACAAAGTCCCCTTTGTGGAGCCGGACGCTAAAGGGGAAGCCACGCTCCAGGGCGCATTTGATCTTGGTACCGGGAACTATCACATCGACTGGTTGATGAGGGACCGCGCGGAGCACGTCTGCTCGTACTCCTGGGATTCGGAAGCAGCTCTGGGTCCAAAGGAACAGAACCTTACTCCGAGTCTGACTCCCGGCGCTATCGAGCCGGCGGCCTCCGAGGATTTTCACGAGGATCCACCGATCCGCCGGGAGCCCGAGGCCCAACTCCGCGTCCGCATCCTGCTGAATTTCGCTCCGCAGAATTCGCTCTCGGCCGTAGTGCGCCCCGTGGACACCGGGGCCATGATCTCGATCCTCCGCGGCTTGAGCCACGATCCGCGGATCGCCCGGTTTTCGCTGGTAGCCTTTAACATTCAGGAGCAGAAGGTGATTTATCGCCAGGACGATTCGAGCCGCATCGATTTCCCGGCGCTCGGCCGCGCGCTCCAATCCATCCACCTGGGTACCGTAGCGGTGAATCAACTGGCGGCGAAGCATTCCGATACCGGGTTTCTCGCCTCGCTCCTGCAACAGCAGGTTGCGCCGGGACCCGAAACGCCTGACGCCATGATCATCGCCGGACCGAAAGTCATGCTTGACGCCGACGTGCCCGCCCCTGCCCTTAAAGCCGCCGCCACCGCCGCCTTCCCGATTTTTTATTTGAACTACAATCGGGACCCGCAGTCGATCCCGTGGCGTGACACGATCAGCAAGGCTGTCAGGAGCCTGCGTGGAAGCGAGTACACCATCACGGAGCCCCGCGACCTGTACTCGGCCGTCAACGACATTATCAGCCGTGTCGTAAAATCAAGGAACGAGC
>JAJYKC010000385.1 GCA_021788955.1 Acidobacteriota bacterium | reverse complement strand
GTACGCGGCGCAGCAGGCGGAAACCGTGGTGAGAGCGATCGAAGTCCAGGTCGGCCGGACTGGGGTTCTGACACCGGTAGCCCAATTCGACCCGAAACCGGTTGCCGGGGTCGTTGTGTCGAGCTCAACACTGCACAATGAGGACGAAATCAACCGGCTGGGGCTTCAAATCGGCGATACAGTCTTGTTTGAGAGAAGCGGCGACGTGATCCCCAAGGTCATCAAAGTAGTGAGCCAGGGGAAGGATCGTCATCCATTTCGAATGCCGAAAGACTGCCCGGTATGCGGCGGGCCGGTGGTACGGCAGGAGGGCGAAGTAGCGAGCCGCTGTATCAACACCAACTGCCCGGCGCGGCTGAAGGAGTCGGTCCTGCATTTCGCCTCGCGCGGGGTGATGGATATCGACGGGATGGGCGAGGTGCTGGTGGATCAGCTTGTCGACCGTGGTCTGGTGAAGAGCGTGGCGGACTTGTATGAGCTCAAGGTGGAAGACCTGGCCGGGCTTGAGCGAATGGCGGAAAAATCGGCGAAGAAAGTCCATGGTAATATCCAGGCCTCGCGCAAGCGGCCGCTTCCGAGGGTGTTGAACGGCCTCGGCATTCCGATGGTGGGCGAGAGGACGGCTCAGATTCTTGCGAGCACGTTTGGAAGCCTGGATGAGATCGCGGACGCGCCGATGGAGACGTTGCAGGAAGCCGAGGAAGTGGGTCCGAAGGTCGCCGAGGCGATCCGCAGTTTCTTCGACGAGCCGCGCGACCGGAATCTCGTCGAGCGCCTGCGGCAAGCCGGGCTTGTGTTCACGCACGAGAAGGCGGCGCGCAAAGCCGCTCATGCAGGACCGCTGGCGGGCAAGGTGTTTGTTTTGACGGGCACGCTGCCGAACCTGGAGCGCGAGGAAGCGAAGGAGCGAATCGAGGCGGCGGGCGGCAAAGTGACCGGCTCGGTGAGTAAGAAGACGAGCTATGTCGTGGTGGGCGATGAGCCGGGCTCGAAGCTCGACAAAGCGCGTGAACTCGGCATTCCGACGCTCGATGAAGAAGCCTTGCTGGATATGTTGAAATAGAGTTTCGGAGCCTTCCCTGCACCATTTCATCGACAACCTCGTCACTTGGGGACCGCTTGGTGTGTTCCTACTCGCTGTGCTCGACTCAGCCGGCATTCCGATGGTCGGCGGCGTGGACGCGCTGATTGTTTACCTTGCGTATCGAAACCCCGCCGGAGCCTGGTTGAGCGCGATTGTGGCGGTGGTCGGTTCGGTTGGCGGAAGCCTGTTCCTGTTCCTGATGGCGCGGAAGGGCGGCGAGCGCTATCTGGCGCGCTACACGAGTTCCGGCAGGGGCGCGCGGCTGCGAGGGTGGTTCGTGCGCTATGGCATGTTGACGGTGCTAGTGCCGGCGCTGCTGCCGATTCCGATGCCGCTGAAGATCTTCATCCTTTCCGCGGGCGCGCTCGGCGTGCATCCGGTCGTATTTGGATTCGTTTTCGCGGGGGCGCGCGCGCTGCGGTACTTCGGCCTCGCCTGGCTTGGCATGCACCTGGGCCGCGAAACGCTTCCGTACTTGAAGGGTCACGCCGTCGAACTGCTGCTCATAGCGGTCGGCTTATTCTTAGCGCTGTTTCTGCTCGTGCGATGGTTTAATCCCAAGCCTGGAGTGGAAGTTTCAAGTTAGTCCAGCTTGAAACGCACCTCTATCGGGCAGATGACCTCCACCGGTTTGCCATTCAATAGCGTAGGGCGGTAGACCCATTGGCGGACGGCCGAGAGCGCCGCCGCGACGAGTAACGGATGGCCAGAGACGACTCGTAAATTGCGAACCGTTCCGTCCCGCGCAATGACGCCGACTAACCGTACGATGCCCGAAACGCGCGCCGCCCGGGCCAGCCGCGGATAGACGGGAATCACCTGGTGTAGTAACTTTGCCCCTTGCACGCGTCCTCCCACGGCGACCGGAGAATCCGGCTGGACTGGGCGGCTCGCATTCTGTTTCTGGGGCGGCGGCTTAGCGGTGATGCGTGTAAGTGCGTCCAGGCTCGCCGCTTCGACGGTTCCGCCGTGCACTCCACCAGGAATAGCGAGTCCCGGGCTGAGAAGCGCAGCGGGCCTGTCGGGGAGAGCCGGAACGCCCCGAGGTATCGTGGGCGGCGCCTCGAATATGTGAGCCTCGCTTCGCCCGGGTGTAGCTGGCCGGCCGGCGGCATGGGGAATCGGGGCGAACGTTGGCGGGGATGTAAGTGTAAGTGGAATTGTAATGGCAAGGCGCGGCAACTTACTCGGGAAGAACAAGGGGACTAACAGAGCGGCGGCCAGGAGCATGAGCTGGCCGGTAAGTGATGTGAGTAAGCCTACCGGCTGGCTGGCGGGACGCGTGTCGAGAAACGATTGCTCGAACATACGCCGGAATAGACACCGCTTACTCCGGCGAAGTTCCCGGGCTTCAGTCGTTCGGAACGATGCGGCCGTCGCGCATCGAGATGATGCGGTGGGCGTAAGCTGCCGCTTCGGCGTTGTGGGTGATCATGAGTATCGTCTGGCCGAGGCGGCGATTGAGATCGCTGAGGAGGGCGAGGACGGCGGTCGAGTTCTCCGAGTCGAGGTTGCCGGTCGGCTCGTCGGCGAGAAGGATGGCGGGATGGTTGACGAGTGCGCGGGCGATGGCGACGCGCTGCTGCTCGCCTCCGGATAGGGCCCGCGGCTTGTGGGCCAGGCGGGACCGGATGCCTAGCAGGTCCAACAGAGCATTGAAGTCGGCGTCGAGTTCCACGGGTTTTCCCGCGATGTCGCGGGCGATGAGAATGTTGTCGCGTGCGGTGAGCGTGGGCAGAAGATTGTACTTCTGAAAAACGAATCCAACAGTGGTTTTGCGCAGCCTCGTGCGCTCGGCTTCGGAGATTTTCAGCAGGTCGTATCCGGCGACGGTGAGCGAACCGGACGTTGGGGGCGTCAGGCCGCCGAGGATGTGGAACAGCGTCGATTTGCCGGACCCGGACGGCCCGATGATGGAGACGAACTCGCCAGGGGAGATGTCGAGGTCGAGGCCGCGCAGGGCGTGGACGTCCACCTCCCCGGCGCGATAAACCTTGCGCAGGCCGCGGGCCGAGATGATCGGGGCCTCAGTCATAGCTCAACGCCTCGATCGCGTCCTGTCGCGCTGCCTTCAGGCCCGGATACGCTGCTCCGAGCAGGGCGCCGCCCATGGCAATCACACCCGCGATCGGCCACCAGTCCGGCACGATGGCCTGGGTTAGCGAACCGGGCACGAGAGTTTCGATCAGCCAGCGGCTGCCGAAGGTAAGGATGATGCCGGCGATGGTTCCGAAGACGGCGAGAAGAGCCGTTTCCCGAAGCAGGATGCCGACAATGTAGGCGGGCGTCGCGCCAAGCGCCTTGAGCACGCCGATCTCCCGCGTTCGTTCCAGCACAGCGGTGTACATCGAAAGAAACACGACGAGAAAGCCGATGACAACGCCGAGGCCGATCACCACGGCGGTGAACGTCTTCAGGACGGGGATGTTGTTCGGCGACATCTGGGAGATGAGGTCGGCCATGGACCAGATCTGGTACTCGGCAAGGCCGGCGCGGCGGAGCTCCGCCATCACCTCATTCGTCCGCGTAGGGTCGTCGAGTTTGACCCAGATGATGGACAATTTGCCTGTGTTGGCCGTGAGCTTTTGCAGGATGCCGAGCGGAATGATGATTCGGGCGAGTTTGCCTTGCTCGAAGACGCCGCAGACTCTCCACTCGCGGTTGAAGATTTTGACGGTGCTGCCGGGATGGAGTTGATGCTCTTTGGCGTAATAATCGTCGACGATGACCTCGTCGGGCTGCTCGATGGGGCGGCCTTCGACGAAGCGGAACCGGCCGCTCATGCTGGCGAAGGTAGGGAAATCGACTCCGGTAATGGATGTGATCGGCCCGGTGGGCGCGATCAGCACGCCGGTTGCGAGTACGACGTGAGGCTGCTTCAGCACGAACGGGAGAATCCGTTCGTCGAAGTTGCCGCTTAATCCGATGGCTGAACTGCCGGGCGGGCGGATGGAGAGGTCCGCGCCCACGCCCTTGGCGCGTACGGCCTGGTCTTCGAGCATGCCTTTGCTGATGCCCACCAGGGTGAGAATCATGGTGACCTGGACGCCCACGGCGAGCGCGCTGAGGAGTGTGCGC
>JAJYKC010000384.1 GCA_021788955.1 Acidobacteriota bacterium | reverse complement strand
AAAAATTCATCAGCAGCCCGCGCCCGATGAAGCCCCGCCCGAGTCCCTCGCCGAACGCCGTAAACGCACCGGCGCCTACACCCTCCGCGCCAAGGACGCCTGGACCAAGCTCTGCCCCAACACAATCGTCAACACCACCCTCGCCAATGTCCCGGTCCGCATAGTAACTCCCGCAAACCTAGCTCCCGCCAACCACGACACAATCCTCATGAACATACACGGCGGCGGCTTCAACACCGACTCCGGCTCTTACACCGAATCCATCCCCATCGCCTACTACTCCCGCATCAAGGTCGTCGCCGTCCTCTATCGCCTCTCCCCCGAATACCAGTTCCCCGCCGCCGTCGATGACTCAGTCGCCGTCTACAAGGAGTTACTCAAAACTTACAAGCCCGATCACATCATCATCTACGGCACCTCGGCCGGAGCCATCCTCACCGCCGAAGTCGCCGTCCGCCTCAAACAACTCTCCCTCCCCATGCCCGCCGCCCTCGGCGTCTTCAGCGGCATCGACAGCTTCGCCCGCATGGGCGATTCCTGGTCCATGTACACCCTCCGCGGCCTCGCCGGCCATCTCGAACCGCCCAGCCCCGCCGTCCACGACTCCTATTACGCCGGCAAATCCGATCCCAAAGATCCCGTCCTCTCCCCCATCTATGCCGACTTACACGGCCTCCCGCCCACTCTCTTCGTCTCGAGCGAACGCGACGCCCTCTTGAGCGGCACCGCCAACCTCGAACGCGCCTACCTCCGCGCCGGCGTCGACGCGAATCTGGTCGTCTTCGACGCCCTCCCCCACGCCTTCTGGTATAACTCTGACCTTCCCGAAGCCATAGAAGCCAATCACCTCATGGCCAACTTCTTCCTCGCCCACTTACCCAAATAGCCGCGGTCACCGTCCACCCTGCTTTCAGCGGTAACTGCGGCCATGGACGATCGATTATTCCGGACTCATCAGAGGCTCACGCTGGCAACACCGCCCGCCAGCGTGGCGGAAAGCTCCCGCAGCAACCCGGCGCCGTCCCCACGGTACGCGCTCCCATGCTGACAGGCGAGCATCGCCGGCTGGAGTCCCGCCAGTCGCTCTAGTATCGTCGCTGTGCTCGTCGCATGCGCGTAATAGTCCATCATCCCGCGCATCCCTTCGCTCGCGGTCAGCACTTCCGCTTCGGTCACGGCCGGCACGTTTCCGCCAGGTTGCGTGAACAGGTCCCCGCACAGCAGCGTCTTCGTGGAGACATCGAACAGAACGCCGCAATCCCAGCCGTGCGGCACGTGCGGCGTGTACACCCACTTCATCCGGCGGCTGCCGAGGGAAAACTCCTCGCCATCCCCCAACCCGCGGGCGGGCCTCGAGGCATAGTCATTGAGCGATGTCAGCACGCCGATTTCCGTGCCAAACGGCGTCGCCTCCGGCGCGGCCGCAAGGAGGTCATTCAGCGCTCCAAACTCGTCGCTCTCAAAGTGAGATCCTCCGATCCACCGGAGCTTCCCGGCCGGCATCACCTTCCCGATCGCTTCCAGCGTAATCGGAAACAGCCTGCGGAGCCCCGTGTGGAATAGCAGAGGTTCGTCATCCGCAATCAAGTACGAATTGAACGTAAACCCTCCGGGAATGATGTCCAGAGGCGTGCTGATTCGATAGATCCCGCGCGCGACCTCGTCCACTCTCGTGCCTGTCTCTTGGTTTGTGATCACTGTTGTGTCTCCTTATCCTCGCCCTGCCGCCTGCTCTCCGTCTCTGTGCGCTTGGGACGTGTAACGACCCGCGCCACCGTTACAAGGAATATCGAAGACCTACGCCCGCATCCCGCGCAGAAACCGGGAAAGCTCTCGTCTTCCACCGTTCGGGGCGAATCTGAGGAGCAAGCCAGCGCGGACCTCGCCAGGCTCCTCGGCCTTTCCGAGCCCAACGTCTGCCGGCAGTTATCGCCGTCTGCCAGTGATATGCTTCCACATCTCATGTCCGCCTCGGCCAAGCCTCTCCCAACACGACAAATCTACTTATACTTCGGTTCGCTGACCTTGCTGTGGTACTTGACGGCTCCCGAAAATCTGGCTGACATCCCAACCGCTTTCATCCTCAAAGACCACCTCCATGCCTCGGCTCTGCAGGTATCCGCGTTTCGCCTGTTGGCTGGCATTCCCCTCTATTTCTGTTTCGTTCCCGGCCTGTTGCGGGATCTCTGGAGTCCGTTCGGATTAAAGGACCGGGGCTTCTTCCTGCTCTTCGCTCCCCTCACCGCCGCCGCGTAGCTGTGGATGGCATTCTCCGGACTGTCGTTCGCCGTCCTGCTGATCGGAACCGTCCTGACAAATCTGTTGGCTCGATTCGTCTTAGCCGCATACTCGGGCCTCGCTGCCCTCATCGGGCAGGAGGACCTCATGTGCGGCCGGCTGTCGGCCATATCCAACAGCGTGGCGAACGCAGCCATTCTGCTGGCCTCCGTCGCCACCGGGCCGATTATGGAGTATCTGGCCCCATCGCAGACTTTTCTCCTGATCGCCAGCGTGACGGCATTGATCGCGGTGTTCGGTCTGTGGAAGCCCAACGTGATTTTCAGAGGCGCCTACCAAAGACCACAGGCGAAAGGAAGCACCCTCGCGGGAGACATGAAGCGTCTCGTGAGACACAAGGCGATCTACCCGGCGATGCTGATGAACTTCCTGTGGTATTTCAACCCTGGCCTGAACACGCCGATGCAGTTTTATTTGACCGGGCATCTCCACGCCTCCGACGCGGCTTATTCTTACTATTTCGCCGCGTTCATGGCCGGCATGATCCCGGCGATGGCGTTGTACGGCTTCCTTTGCACGCGCGTTCCGGCGAAGAGGCTCGTCTGGTGGAGCATGAGCCTGGGTGTCCCTCAAATGATCCCCCTGCTGTTCGTGCGCTCCGGCGCAATGGCCGTGCCTGCTGCTCTCGTCATGGGGTTACTCGGTGGAATGGCGGCAACCGCCTGTTAAGAAGTGGCGATGCGTTCCTGTCCGGCCGGGTTGCAGGGGACTCTGATGATGCTGAGCCTCGCCATGGCATTCGCCGCCCAACGCGGCGGCGACGTCCTGGGAGCAGGCATCTACTTGAGCAGCCCCACAAACGGCTTCCTATACTGTGTGCTGGCTACTGTCGCCGTCTACGCCGCGATCCTTTTAGTAATTCCGTTCATTCCGCAACGCGTCGTCGAAACGGCTGATGGCGAACCGAATCCGGCGCTCGACACAAAATGGCTCGCTGATACAGCAAGTTAGACTCTACCGGCGAATTAACTCCGCCCAACCTACCCCCAAAGATACAATCGGCCCGGCCCCGCATCCCGCGGAACCGGGCCTTTCTTCGTATACGGATACTTGCTTACCCGCCCTACGGCAGGTCGTACCGCAAGTCGACCCACACCATGTGGCTGTGCGCCGCCGAAACTCCCGTGACCGGCGCCCACGGATTCCGCGTCAGATACGAGTACTGCGTGATCAACTTCAGATCGCCATACATTGGACTCTTCCAGAACGTCTGGATCACGCCGAACGTCGCTTCCTGAATCGCGCGGTTCGCCGCGGCGCTCGAGCCGGGTTGGCCATAGCCGATCCATTTGCCGTTGGTGTCCAGGTACGCCGCCCGGTCCACATACAACCCGCCATAGTAGCCGTACCACAGCGTCGAGATCCCCTTCGGGTTGTCCTTGGGCTGGGTCGTCCACTCAAAGCCGCCCACCGTCGAGGCCGATTTCACCGGATCGATCTGCCCATTCGGCTTGATCACCACATCCGGAGCCAGGCCGAAGATATAACGTCCGGCGCCCGCGCCCGCGAACGTGTTCGCAATCAGGTCGAAGCCTTTCGCCACTTCCACGTTGGCGTTGATCTCGCCGGAGCCGCCTACCGCGCGGCTGTGCGTGCCTGTCAGAGGATCGTACGCCTGGAACGTGCTCATCACGCCGCCGATCTCAAGATGCGCCGCCTTGCCGCCCGGTGTCCCGTCAAAAGCAATCTTCGCGATAACATCCGGCGTCAGGTTTGGCGCGTTCGCGTTGCTCCCGCCCGTCGAAAACTGCGAAGAAAGAGCGGAGCTCAACAGAGTCGGATAAGTTACCGCGTTGCCCACATACTGCTCGGGATTGGAGACCGCCACGCCCGCCGTAACATTATCGTTCGCATGATACACGAACC
>JAJYKC010000383.1 GCA_021788955.1 Acidobacteriota bacterium | reverse complement strand
CAAGTAAGTTGAAGGTACTGGGGCGGGTTGTAGTAAGAGAGCGACCAGTTGTTGCGGGAGTTAAAGAAGTCCTGTTCGCCGTAAGGCGCCGAGTAATCGTCCCACTGGCGCGAGTAAGTGTAGTTCAGCACGAAGGAGAGGCCGAAGGAGGCGCGTTTTTCCAGACGCAGGGCGGCGGCGTCGCGTTGATACCGGCCTTGCGGGTAGATGGAGCCGAGGCTGACGCCGGGATATTGCGGGAAGCGCTGGAGGGTTTCGCGGAAGGCGAGGTCGTAGAGCTGGTTCCCGTAAGTAAGGTAGGAGGGATTGACGGCGTTCGGATTGGCGGCCGCGGAGCCGATGAAGAGGTTGCGGGCGCCCGTGTAGGCGAGGGAAGCGGTGACGACCATGGAGAGCGGGAGATCCCGTTCGACGGAGAAGCTGGCGGTTTGGTAGGTGGGGACGGCACCGGTGAGGTTCATATAGTCGGCGATGTTGCCGTTGGAAAACGAGGGGTCGAGGCTGGGGAGCGTGAAGGGGAGGGCAGGGAAGCCGGCGTCGAGAGTGAGCGCCGGCTGGAGTTGGCTGTTGGTGGTGGTAAGAGCCTGGCGGGCGTTGAAGCCCTGGGTGCCGAATTGGCCGTTGTAAAGGGGAAGTTGGGTGTGATAGCGGCTGTAAGAGGCGCGGACGATGGTGGCGGAACTTCCGAAGGCGTTCCAGGCGATACCGAGAGTGGGGTCGAGCGTGTAGACGGTGGGGCCGAGTCCGTCGGGGACGCCGTTGACGCCGGCGAATCCGAGGCCGCCGGGCGTGCCGGAAGCGGGGTCGGTGAGCGATGGTTCGATGACGCTCTGGCGGTTGTATTTTTCCGTGCGCGGGCTCATGTCGTAGGCGGTGGCGCCGACGGTGACGGTGAGGTCCTTGGACCACTCATAGCGGTCGCGAAAGGAAAAGGCGAGACGGGATTCGCGGAAGTAAGACGGCGCGGTGACGATGGTGTTATTGCCGTATTGAGCGAGGCCGAGCATGAAGCTGGCGAAGGAGTAACCCGTGTCGGCGATGCCGGGAAGGCTGGTAATAGGATAAGAGAACTGGTAATCGCCGGAGGGATAGGCGGGCCAGTAAGTGTTGACCTGGAATTGGTCGTATTGCGCGCCGAAGGTAAGTGAGTGCTTGCCCTTGCGCGTGGTGAGACCGTCGCGGTACTGGAAGTGGTTGCGGGCGCGGTGGGAGTTGGGGTGGCCGGCGCCCATGGACAGATAGTTATCGAAAGTGTAGAGCGGGAAGGGCGCGCCTCCGTCGCCGGCCTGGAAGGTGGAGGAGGAGGCGAAGATGGCGGCGGTATTGACGGTTTCGGGGCTGGCGGAGTAGATATAGTCGAGTTCGCCGCGTTTGGTTCCGTACGTCTGGTCCGGGGCGGCGGGGTCGGCGATGTTATTGAAGTATTTTGCCGAGCCGAGGAAGCCGTTGGAGTAGGTGCTGTTCCAGGTGAGGCGGTGCTTGGAACCGAAGGAGCGGTCGAAGTTAGCGATGACGCCGTCGGCGATGTCGGTTTCCGGGGCGTTGACGAAGTAATTGTTCTGAAAGAAGGGCCCGATGTCGGTGTTGGGGGCGGGATAGTAACCAAGTTGTTTTAGGGCGAGGGGTGAGAGGCGGGAGGCGGGAACGATGTTGCCCGGAAACGGGTCGCGGTTGTACTGAAGATTGGTGAGGGAAAGCGGAAGAGCAGGGTTATAGTTGGGGTTGGTGCTGGTGGTGGTGGGGTCGTAGACAGGGATGACGTTGCCGGCCTGGTCGACGGTTTTGGAGTAATTGCCGGTACGTTCGAGCATGGTGGGAATGGTGTGAAGCGAGGCGCGTGAGATGCTTTCACGGACGCCTTCGTAAGAAATGGAGAAGAAGGTGGAGTTGTTGTTGGGCAGAACGTGCGGGATGATAAGTGGACCGCCCAGGTTGAAACCGAACTGGTTGCGGTGGAGGACGGCGTTTTGCTGGTTGTTCTGCTTGATCTCGTGGGGGATGGCGTCGAGGATGTCGTTGCGGAAGTTTTCGTAGACCCGGCCGTGATAGGCGGGTTTGGGGCCGTGGTGGGTGGCTGTGGTAGCGCTATCGGCGCGCATGCCCTGCTCGCGGGTGAGGATTTTGAATTCGTCGGTAGCGCGGGAGAGAGGGTCGTTGGCCTGGGCTTGGGGCGGGGTGTTCGGGGCGGCGTTCGCGAAAGAAATCGCAAGCAAGAGAAAGCACTCCGTATGACGGCGAAAGCCCACCTTGCTATTTTAGCGTGGTGCGGTGGGGAGAGAGAGTAGGGAGATGGGGGAGGAGACATGAAAGTTTTGGCGATCGGCCTCTTGTGCGGAGCGATGGCGTTCGGACAGAGTGTTCCGCACGGGGCCGATGTGGTCGTGCTGGGCTCGGGGACGCCGAATGCGGATCCGGACCGGTCGGGGCCGGCGGTTGCGGTGATTGTGAACGGGCAGAGCTATCTGGTGGACTGCGGGCCGGGGGTAGTGCGGCGGGCGGCCGCGGCGGCGCGGCAGGGCGTGCCCGGGTTGCGGATGCAGGCGCTAACGCGGGTGTTCATAACGCATCTGCATTCGGACCATACGCTGGGGTATCCGGACATGATCTTCACGCCGTGGGTGCTGGGGCGGACCGAGCACCTGGCGGCCTATGGGCCGCGGGGGCTTGCGGAGATGACGGCCAATATTCTGGCGGCGTGGAAGAAGGACATCGCCGTGCGGACGGAGGGGTTGGAGCAGGGGAACACGACCGGGTACCGGGTGGATGTGCACGAGATTGCGCCGGGGGTGGTTTATAAGGACGCGAACGTGACGGTGAAGGCGTTCGCGGTGAAGCACGGGAGCTGGGATGAGTCGTTCGGGTACCGGTTTGAGAGCGCGAACCGGACGATTGTGATTTCCGGCGACACGGCGCCAACGGACGCGGTGGTGAAGGCGTGTGACGGATGCGATGTGCTGCTGCATGAGGTTTACGCATGGGGGCCGGGTGCGGCGGGGAACCAACCGGGGCGCAAGTACTTCGCGGCGTTTCACACCTCGACGGCGGAGTTGGCGGAGATTGCGGCGCGGGCGAAACCGAAGCTGTTGGTGCTCTATCACCAGGTGTTTCATGGCGTGTCAGAGGGGGAGTTACTCAGCCAAGTGAGGGCGGGTTACCCGGGTGCGGTGGTTTCGGCGCATGATCTGGATGTGTATTGACCCCGGGTGATAGGATTCCCGTAGTTGGCTGCGATGGAGAGGCTGCCGGAGTTTTTTCTTGTTGGGGCGCCGAAGGCGGGGACGACGGCGCTGTGGCGGCTTCTGGACGCTCATCCGGAGGTGTGGATGAGCCCGGTGAAGGAGCCGAATTACTTCGCGTTGGAGGTTCGGGAGGAAAACTTCGAGGCGAGGCTGCGGCGGCGGATGGAGCGGGAGCGGCGGAGTCTGCGGAAGTATCTGGATGCGCCGGTATTGAAGAAACGCGCCGGGGGAATTGTCAGAGAGTGGGAGGACTACTTACGGCTGTTTGCCGGCGCGGGCGACAGGAAGGCGGCGGGCGAGGCGAGCGTATGTTACTTGTGGTCGGCCACGGCGCCGGAGCTTATTGCCGAGAAGCTACCGCGGGCGAAGATACTTATCCTGCTGCGCGACCCGGCGGAGCGGGCGTTTTCGGAGTATCTGCAGGGACTAAGTAACGGGTCCGTGCGGTGGAGTTTCCGGGAACAGATCGAGCGGAACCTGCGGGATCGGTCAGGCAGGATTTCGGTTCATTTTCCGTTTCTCGAGCTTGGGTTGTATGCAGGGCAGGTTGGGCGATACCGGGAGCGGTTCGGGAAGAACGTGTGGATCGGGCTTTACGATGACTTTCGCGAGCGGCCGGCGGAGGTGTTCGCGGAGATCTGCCGGTTTGTTGGCGTTAAGGATGACGTTGCGGCGGATTTCACGCGCCGGTCTAACGAGGCGGAGCCTCCGCGGTTTGCCGGAGTGGCTTGGATGAAGCGGAGCGGAGTGTGGGAGCGGGCGGCGCGGCTTATGCCGCCAGTGGTGCGGCCGGTTGTACGGAAGGCGTTGACGAGGAGGGCGGGGACAGTGCGGATGGAAGCGCGAGACCGGGCGATGCTGGTTGATTTCTACAGAGAGGATATAGGGAAGCTCGAAGGGATCGTGGGGCGGAGCCTGGAGGGATGGCT
>JAJYKC010000382.1 GCA_021788955.1 Acidobacteriota bacterium | reverse complement strand
TCGGACGCCACCTCGATGATGTGCGCGCCCACGGCTACGCCGTCGATCGCGAAGAGTGCTTCGATGGCCTCTGCTGCCTCGGCGTGCCCGTCCGCGACGCCGACGGCGAGGTCGTCGGCTCCATCAGCACTTCCATGTCCGCCGTCCGCTTCAAAACCAGAAACGAATTCGTCCTCGCCGAAGAGTTGTGCGCCGCCTCGGCCCGCATCTCAGTCGCCTTAGCTAGATCGCGCCGCGCCGGCCCGGACTGGCGCCGCCGCCTCCGCGACTGACTTACACCCCAAGCTGCCGCAGCATCGCAACGTTGTCGAACATCGCCCAATGTTCGGCCAACTTCCCCGCCACCACGCGGTTGAACTCAATCCCGCTGAACTTCACCTCTCGCCCCGTCGCCGGTATCCCCTGGAACTCCGCTCGGTGCGTCCCGGTCAGCGTCCACCGCGTCGCCACCGTGTCCCCGTCCGCAACGCACGACTCGATCGCAATCCACGCGTCCGGAAATCCCGTCGTGAACGCCTCCATGAATCCCGCCCACCCCGCGCTGTCCAGCGGCTCCGCCATCCCGGACAAATGCGCCTGGAAATCCGCGCTCCGCACCGCCCGCTCCGTCTCCCAGTCGCGCTCGTTGAACGCCGCAATCCAACGCCGGTTCAAATTCTCGAGATCGCCCGCTTCGCTCCCCGCGCCAAACCCTTCCGGCATCGCCGCCAGCGTCATCAGCAGTCCCATGTCCGGCGGCGACGGCGGCTCCTCGATCCGTGTCTTCTGCGCCAGAACAAATCCCTCAAACCCTCCCGGCGTGCACATCAGCAACATCCGTGCCGGCACGTTGCCAATCATCTGAAACCCATGCGCGATCTCCCGCGGCCCATACACAAACGTCCCCGGACCCGCCTTCATCCACTCGCCCCCGCACACAAACGCCATCTCCCCTTCGAGCACATAGAACGACTCGTCCTCCCGGTGATGCGTGTGATACGGCGACGCAAACCCCGCCGGCATCTCCAGGTGCTCCAGCAACCCGAATGCGCCGTTCGTCTCTTCCGACGTCGCCCGCATCACCGTCGGACATCCCAAAAACCGGAAAGCCCCGTCCTCCCGCCTGTTCAAATAACCCGTCGCACTCGTCGTCGCCACTTCGTCTTCTCCTCAACCGATGATTATCGGCGCTATCTCCGCGCTCGACACCCGGATGTGTAACGATCTCCGCCTCCCCGTTACGCAAAAAAACCGAGCCGCGACCGCAAGGGAGCGTCCGCCCCTACCACGCCGAGACCCTCCACCCCGCCGCTCTTACTGGCGACCGATGCTCGCGCGCCCGCCACGCAGCACGTATTTCTGGATCTTGCCGGTAGCAGTCTTGGGCAGCTCGGAAAGAATCGTAAACGCCGCCGGCACCTTGAAATGGGCCATCTTCGCGCGGGCAAATTCGCGTAGCTCGTTCTCGTTCAGCTTCATCCCGTTCTGAAGAACCACGAACGCGTGCGGAGCTTCCCCCCATTTTTCATGAGGCATCCCTACCACCGCGGCCTCGCGCACGGCCGGGTGAGTCAATAGGACGCTCTCGACTTCGATCGACGAAATATTTTCGCCGCCGCTGATGATCACGTCCTTCAGCCGGTCGCGAATCTCGACATAGCCATCGGGATGAACCACGGCGGCGTCTCCGGTATGCATCCATCCGTCGCTTAAGGCCGAGGCCGTCGCCTCCGGATCCCGGAAATATCCCTGCATCACCACATTGCCGCGCGCCTGAATCTCCCCCACAGTCTCACCGTCGTGCGGCGCCTCGCGCCCCTCGGAATCTGCGACTCGCACCTCGCCGGACGTAATGAGTTCCACCCCCTGCCGCGCTTTGATCGTTGCCAGTTCCTCCTGTGACAACGCCTTGTGTTCGGGGCGCGGCTCGCAGACTAAGATGAATGGCGACGTTTCGGTCATGCCGTAGCTGTGCGTCACTTCCCAGCCAAGCCCCCCTTCGATCCGCCCGATCGTGGCCGCCGCCGGCGCCGCGCCGGCCGTCATGACGCGGACTCCGCGGCGGGCATGGCGCCGCACTTCCTCGCTGGCGTTGGCCAGCGCGATCAGAACTGTGGGCGCGGCGCACAGCGCGGTGATGGATTCCTCGCCGATCAGTCGAAAGACAGCCTCCACTTCTACTTTTCGCAGACAGACATGCGCCGCGCCGGCCGCCGTGACGGTCCACACGAATGTCCATCCGTTGGCGTGAAACATCGGCAGCGTCCACAAATAGCGGTCGGCCGGGTTCATCGCAAAATGGATCAGCGTACCTACCACATTCATGTAGGCGTTGCGATGGGTAATCATGACCCCTTTCGGCCGCGACGTCGTTCCACTGGTGTAATTGATCGTCAGTAAGTCCGTCTCGTTGATGTCCGGCCGGTCGAATTCCGGCGGCGTCGCCGCGATCGCCTGTTCGTAGTCGAGCCAACCATCCCGCGTCCCTTCCAGAGCGACAAACTTCTCCACTCCGGGGATTTCGCCGCGTATCGAGTCGATCGCTTCCAGGTAGTCGGAGTGCGCGCACACCACGCGCGATCCGCTGTGTTGAATTAGATAGGAAAAATCGGCCGCGGTCAGACGGTAGTTCAGCGGAACCAGCACCGCCCCGATCTGAGGGACCGCATAGAACGATTCCAGTTGTTTATGAGTATTCGGAGCGATGTAGGCAACGCGGTCGCCTCGTTGCACACCAAGCGCCTGCAATGCGGCGGACCAGCGGTCGCAGCGGTCCAGAAACGCCTTGTAAGTAAACCGGCCGTCCCCGTCGACGACGGCTTCGCGGTCCGGGTACAAACGGCTCGCGCGTCGTGCAAAATCGAGCGGAGTCAGCGGGGTTTCCATTAGGTCGCCAAACTTTACGGAAGTTATCTTAATACACTCCTGGTGCGCTTCCCGGCGAGGTCTGGCGTCGTTTGCACATACAATGTCAATGTGCCGGACCCTCTCAGCGACGCCGAGCTTGCCGCTGCCATCGCCGCCGGAAACGCTCCCGAAGCCGAAGCGGAACTCTTCCGCCGCATGGCCCCGCGCATCCGCCTCTACGGCCTCCGCCACCTCCGCGACGAACAGGCCGCCAACGACCTCGTCCAGCACGTCATCCTCACCGCGCTCGAAACTCTCCGCGCCGGCCGCCTCCTCGACCACGCCAAACTCGCCTCCTTCGTCCTCGGAACCTGCCGAATGTCCGTCCTCGACGTCCGCCGCAACGCGCAGCGCAAGGAACGCCTCCTCGCCCAACACGGCCCGCCCTTGATCCCGCCCACCCCATCGCCCACGCCCCACGTCGACCGCGAACGCCTCGCCCACTGCGTCCAGACCCTACGGGAACGCGAGCGCTCAGTCATCGTCCTCTCCTTTTACGACGAAAAGTCCGGCACCGATGTCGCCGGTTTCCTCGGCGTCTCCGAAGCCAACGTCCGCGTCATCCGCCACCGCGCCATCCACCAACTGCGCGGCTGCATGGGAGTCGCCGCATGAGCTGCCCCAACCCCATCGACGCCGCCCTCCTCGCCGACTACTGGCTCGCCGCGCTCCCCCAACAGGAAGAGGCCCATATCGAAGAGCATCTCTTCGCCTGCGCCGAATGCGCCGCGCGCCTCGAAGAAGTCATCGCCCTCGCCGATGCCCTCCGCAATCTCGCCCGCCAGGGTTCGCTCACCATGATCGTCAGCGACGCATTCCTCGAACGTGCCGCCCAGGAAGGCCTCCGCGTCCGCCAGTACAGCCCGCCCGCCGGAGGAAGCGTCCAATGCACCGTCACCGCCGAGGACGACCTCCTCATCGGCCGCCTGTCCGCCGACCTGACCTCCGCCAAACGCATCGACCTCAGCCTCTGCGACGCCCAAGGCGTCGAGCGCGCCCGCCTCGCCGACATCCCCTTCAATCCCACCACCCCCGGCGTCGCCCTCGAGCAGTCCATCACCTACGCCAAAGCCGCTCCCTCGGAAACCATGGTGGCCCGCCTCCTCTCCCTCGACGAATCCGGCCGCGAACACCTCCTCGGCGAATACACCTTCAACCACACCCGCACCCTCCCCGGCCCCGCCGCCTGGTAACCCGCGCCTTCACCCCTGCGCCGGCGTCAGCCCATGCCGCCGCATGATCTCCACCATCTTCACCCGGTCCGGACGCCCGCCCGCCGCCGCCCGCACCAGCTCGGC
>JAJYKC010000381.1 GCA_021788955.1 Acidobacteriota bacterium | reverse complement strand
CAGAAACGACCACGTCTCCGTGTCCCAGAAACTATGCCCGTAGTAATGCTCGCTCTGCGATAATCCGAACGGCGGCATCCCGTTCAAGTTAGACCGGTGCACACTCGAATGTAAGTAGAAGAAAGCGGCATCCAGAGCCCTCTGATCCGCGGCCGGCCCATCGATCTCCACCCGCGACCGCCATAACTCCCCCCACAGCCGCCGGTTCTCCTGCCAAAGCGTATCGAACCCCGTCTGCAATCCCCAGTTCGCCATCCGCACCGCCTGCAGCCCCGGCTCCGGATGATAGAAACTCGGCACCATCGACGCGATCGTCTCCATCACCAGCGCCTCGCCTGCCCTGGCGTCCGCCTCCCATCCGCCCAATCCCTCCACCCGCTTCCACCCGCTGCCCGGCGCGACCCGCACCGCAAGCCCGAGTCGGCTCTTCCCATTGCTTGCCGTCGCCTCCGCCGCCGCATCCGCTTCCGCGCCCGGTGGCAACCCTCCCTGCACCACCGTCCCCGCCGCCGCGTCGAACAAAATCCGCGGCGCATAACCTAACTTCACCCCCGCATCCGCGAGTAACTCCACCCTCTGGCACAACACACTCGGCAGGCTCCGCGAAGCAAACTGCAGCACCCGCACCCGCGCCTTCGCTCCGCCTCCGCCCGCAAACTCGAACTCCGTCTCCAGTCCCCCCGTCGCAAAATCGATCTTCTGGCTCCGCGCCACCCCCCGCCCCGGCGCGTCCAGCAGACTCCACCCGTTCACCCGTATCTCGGCTCCCAGCGGATACGGAGCCGTCGCCAGGCACTCCACCCGATGCACCGGATGCTCGTAAACATACCCCGCCGCATACGCCGGCGCGCCCGTCACCGCCAACGCTCCCGGCCGGATCCCGATCATCCCATTACTCAGATACGCCGGCTCCCCCGCAACAACCCCGCCGCTCGTCCCCATGACGGGCAATGCCCCGCGCAACCGCCCCGCCGCCATCGCACCGGCCGCCGCCGCCAACACCTCGCGCCGCGTCATCCATCCAAATCGAGTCATACGATTGTAAATCGTACACCCTGGGCCCGCCCGCCACGCCCAGCCGCATAAAAAAGGGAAGCCGCCGCAGCAGCTTCCCTCGTGATGAAGTCAATCGTCGACTTACTGAATCGTCAGGCTCACCATCGTCGAACCCAACAGCGACCCGCTCGTCCCGGTGACCGTCAACGGAAACGTCCCCGTCGCCGCATTCTTGTTCACCTTGAACGTCAACGTAGTCGATCCGGATCCGGTCACAGTCTTCGGGCTGAAGCTGGCGATCGTCCCCCGCGCCAGCCCGCTCACGCCGAACGACACCGACCCGCTGAACCCAGCCGACCCAATGACAGAAATCGTCGTCGTCCCGCTCGTGCCCCGGCTCAACGTCAGCGACGTCGGATTAGCGCCAAGCGTGAAACTCGCGGCCGGCGCCACCACCGTCACCGACACCGTCGTCGAATGGCTCAATGTCCCACTCGTACCCGTCACCATAACCGGATACGTCCCGGCCGCAGTCGAACTCGTCGTCGCTATCGTCAGCACCGAACTCGAACCCACATTCACGGGATTCTCACTAAACACACACGTCGCCGCCGCCGGGCAACCCGCCACGCTCAGCGTAACCGGGCCGCTGAACCCATTCACTCCCGCCACACTGATCGTCGACGTCCCGCCCTGCCCCTGATTCACCGACACCGCCGTCTGGGCCGCGCTGATCGAGAAGTCCGGCCTTGACGTCGACGGGCACCCAGCTATCGTAAACGTCCCGATAATCGTGCTCCAGTTAAACGTCCCGCTCGTCTTCAAATACTCGTTCGTGTACCAGAACGTGCAGTCGTCCACCGGATCAATGCTCATCGAGCTGTAGTCGCCCCAACGGTTCAGCGTCCTCTGTTGCGAACCGCCGCCCATCTGCACGACCGTCTCGGCCTGCAATGCCCCCAGCGGGTCGCTCGCCAACCGGCCCGTGTACGCGACTTTCGGATAGATACCGCTGCTCGACTCGCTGTAGCCCAGAGCAATATTTCCCGATCCGTCCATCGCAACACTGCCCATCCACCGGTAGTTCGAATCCGGCGCGTACGTGCTTTGCTGATAAATCGCCGGCGTCGCATTTGGCGAACGCAGCTCATACCAACGCACACCCACGCTCGTTCCCGCCGTCACCGAGTGGTTCACCACCAGCGACTCATGATCGCCGAAGTTTCGGTATGCCAGCCGGAACATCAACCGGTCTCCCAGCGAATCGAGCTTCTGCGTACTCCCAAGCTGAGGAATGCACGTGCCCCCGTTGCACGCCATGCTGAACGCCGCCACCGGGACATTCGTCGGCCCTGTAAACGTGGAGTTCGCTGGCGTCGTCCAGTCCACATGAAACTTCCAAAGCTGCAGCACGTTATTACCGAACGCCAGGAAAAAATTCGGCTCGCCCACCGGCGGCAGTGTCTTCCCGTCCAGATCCGACGGCAGCAGTCCGCCGTAGGAAGAACTCAGTTGGAAGCACTGTGCCGTAGCCGTCGCGCCGCTCAACATGCTGTTGCGATCCAGCGCGCACGCCCGCCCGCCCACAAACGAAGTCCCGCTGAACATGTTGAACGTCATGTAATAGCCGTCCGGCCACACGCCCAGTTTCGGGTAGTCGTTGAAATACGGCATCGCGAACGAATAGCGGTACCACTCGCCCGTCGCATCCCCCGTCTTTGACACCGCGACACACTGTAAATACGGCTTCGTGCTCACCGAAAACTGCGTCATCACCCACCGCTGCGCCGCCTTGTCCCACAACACCACCGGGTCGCCGTCGTTGTTCTTCTCGCATCCGCCGCCAAACCCCGACCACAGCGTGTTCGCCAGCGCCGGTCCATACAACAAGTCATGCGTCGTCTTGTCAAACACCGCGAACGATACGTTCACCCATTGCACATACTGCGTCGCCCCCACCGATCCATTCGTGTCCGGCGGAGCGTACATATCCGTGAACCCATAGTCCCCTTGGCCCACACCCGCGAAACTCGTCCCCGGAGTGATCGCCGAACTCATGCCCACCGTCGACTGCAGTACCGGGTCGGACTGGCTCTGAGCCTGTCCAGCCGGATGAAACAACCGCAGCGGCATCTCCCGCTTGATCTCTCCCGCCAACTCCTGCCCGGGAACCAGATCCCGCAGCGGAGGACTCACATCGTGTTGAACAGCTTGAATGACTTCGGGTCCGGTCTGCACACTCTGCGCGCCGGCTGAAGCCTCCAGAAAACAACCCGCGGCAATCGCTGCCGCGATCGCAACTTTCCGCATACTAGCCCCCTTCAGGCCATGGAAAATGCCCGCCCATTCCCTCGT
This sequence comes from Acidobacteriota bacterium, assembly GCA_021788955.1. Next base: position 849 of record JAJYKC010000381.1, on the reverse strand, counting down.
CCGTGTCCGGAACTCCACTTACTCCTCCCCGGACGGTTTCAGTATACGCTAAGTGCTCTAAGTTGTCTGTAAAAGCTCTACTACTAGAAAATAACTACTGTCGCGTCACAAGCGGGAGTAACTTACACGTCGACCGAAAAAAGGAAGCCGCCGTAGCGGCTTCTCGCACGCAAAAGCCGAGGAATTCGGCAACACTCCGCTGCTGCTGCCAGTGATCGTCACCATAAACGTCCCGGTCAGCGCGTTCTTGCTAGCCTTAAAGGTCAACCTCGTGGATCCCGAATCGGTCACCGGCGTCGGCTTAAAGCTGGCCGAAGTCCCGCGCCCCAATCCGCTGACGCTGAACGGCACCGGGCTATTGAAGCCGCGCGCTCCCGTCACCGTGACCGTCGTCGATCGGCTCCCGTTCCGCTTCACCGTCAACGACGTTGGCGACGCGCTGAGCGCGAACTTCGCCGTCGATTGCAGCATCGGATCCGGCCCCCGCTGGGTCTGCCCTGTCGGCCGGAACAACCGCGGCGGCCTCTGCCCCGCCTACTCTCCGGCTATCTCCTGCCAGCGGACTCACATCATGTCGAACCGCCCGGATAATCTCCGGACCGGTCTGCACGTTCTGTGCGCCTGCGGGAATCCACGGAAAACAACCCGTGGCCATCAGGGCCGCGAGCGAGATCTTGCGCACACTTCCCCCTTTTTGAGCCCTCAACGAGGCTGGAAACGGCGATTCGTCCTCGTCCGGATTTATCCTGCCTCAGCCCGAATGGGCCAAGTACACGGCAAGACTTTCAATTATTGCCCGTTGCTCAGAGACCTGTGATGCCGGTGCAGCACATGGGTATTGATGTCGGG
>JAJYKC010000380.1 GCA_021788955.1 Acidobacteriota bacterium | reverse complement strand
GCCGCGCCGCAGCGCGCCCGGCCTTCGCCGATGTCCAGGCGCCGGAACTTCTCCATCGACACCGCCCAGCCCGAGCGCGGCATGGATCCTCCGGTGATTCCCGTTCGGGAGCCGAGGATTGTCACGGGCACACGTCCGGCGCGCGCCTCTTTCAGAATGCCAGCGAGTTCCTCAAGGCTCGCCGGGGTAAGCAGGCGTTCGGCCGTACCGGGAAAACCGCTGGCATCTTTGAGTTCGATCGTCTCGACGTCCACTCATTTAAAGATAGCGTGCGGCGGCAGGACTCTGGACCGGCTCAAACTTCGAGGATCACGGGCATGATGAGGGGCCGGCGCGAGGTCTGCTTGATGAGGAAGCGTTTCAGGTCCGCGCGGATCTTCTCCTGCATCACGCCCCAGTCGGTGCGTTCTTCCTCCGACGACGACTCCAGCGTCTTGGCTACGACGCGCCGGGCTTCCTGCAGCAGTTCGGAGCGCTCATCGAAGGTCATGAAGCCGCGGCTGACGATCTCCGGCAGCGCCTCGCTTTTGCCCGACTGCTTGCTGATGGCGATGATCGGCAGAACGAATCCGTCCTCGGAGAGGTGGCGCCGGTCGCGGATGACGATATCTTCGACGACTTCGTCGATCGTTCCGGAGTCGATGCAGACGCGCCCTACGGGGACTTTGGCTCCGCGCCGCGCCCCGTGATTATCTACCTCGAGCGTGTCACCGCTTTCGAGCACGAACGTCTGCTCGAGCCCCTTGCGGAGTAAGTGCGCGGCCAGCGAGGCGTGTTTGGCAAGCTGGCGGTACTCTCCGTGCACGGGCACGAAGTATCTCGGCCGCACCAGGTTCAGCATCAGCTTCAGTTCTTCTTCGGAGGCGTGTCCGCTGACGTGCACCGGCGGTTTGGTCGAGCCATAAACAATGTCGGCGCCGCGCCGGGCCAGATGGTTCATCATCCGGTAGATCGCCTTCTCGTTGCCCGGGATGATGCGCGAGCTCAGCACGACGGTGTCGCCCGGCTCGACCGAGAGATGCTTGTGGTTGTCCACCGCGACGCGCGACAGCGACGACATCGGCTCGCCCTGGGTTCCGCTGACGACGGCAACCACCTTCGCCGGGTTCGCCTGCATGATGTCCTGCGGGCGCAGCAGGATCGAATCCGGGATGTGAAGCAGCCCAAGGCCGTGCGCGATTTCGGTGACGCTCAACATGCTCCGGCCGAGGAAGCCGACCTTCCGGCCATATTCGGCGGCCATGTCGAGAATCAATTGAAGGCGGTGAATGGAAGAGCTGAAGCAGGAGATGACGAGTCTGCGCTCGGCGCGGTTAAAGATGTCTTCAAAGCGCGGCCGCACGGCGCGCTCGCTCTCGGTGTAGCCGGGACGGTCCACGTTGGTGGAGTCCGACATCAGCAGCAGGACGCCGCGCTTGCCGTAATCGGCCAGCGTGTGAAGGTCGAACAGCTCATTGTCGGTGGGGGTCGGGTCCACTTTGAAGTCGCCGGTGTGGATGATGACTCCGAGCGGCGTGGTGATGGCGAGCGCCACGGCGCTCACGATTGAGTGCGTGACGTGGATGAACTCGACGGTGAACGGCCCGAGCGTGATCTTCTCGCCCGGTTTCACGCGATTCAGTTTCGCGGTGGAAAGCAGATCGTGCTCTTCCAGCCGCCGCTCGACGAGCGCGAGCGTGAACCCGGTGCCGTAGACCGGCACGTCGATCTGCGAGAGCAGGAACGGCACGCCACCGATGTGATCCTCGTGCCCGTGCGTCAGCAGGAGCCCGCGAACCATCTCCCGATGCTGTTCGAGATAACTGAAGTCCGGGGTTACGATGTCGACGCCCAGCAGCTCGGAATCGGGAAACATCATGCCCGCATCGACGACGACGATATCATCGCCGTACCTCAGGGCCATTGAGTTCATTCCGAACTCGCCCAAGCCCCCGAGTGGAATGAGCTGCAACTTGCGATCAGACATAGGCAGGAAAATCTAAGCGTAGCAAATGGCAGTTGCCGGCCCGCGGCACGAGGTTTGGCATATGGGGTGCGTGGCGTGACGGGGGAGGCCATCATTGTTGACCGCGATTCATCACAATCCCGAAGCATCGGGCGCGAAGCCGCTCGTTCCCGTGGCGCCGTCCTCCGGGAATACGAACCTTAACTTATCGACCATTCAACAAGCATTTACGAACGCTTTTAGTTCCGTGCTCGAACAACTCGGGATGAGCCCAGGGCAGTTTCAGATCATCAGCGGCGGGGCCGACTCCAACGGACAACTTCTTGTCAATTTCACACTGCCCGGCAATAACTCGCCGGCGGCGGCAACCGCAACTGCAACGACAACGGCGACGCCGACGACGAGCACCACCCCGGCCGCCAGCACGCCGCAGTCAACCCCTCTGGCTACCACGAAGGCGCAGGCGGTGAGTAACTCCGAGACGCTCTCGCTCGCTCCCAACGCCGCCGACGACGCTTACTGGAACGCGCAGCCCGCGGCGGTGCAGCCTCTCCGCACGATGGCGGATGAAACGCAGCGCGCCGCGCTCGCCCAGCAGCTTGCGGGCGAAGGCTACAAGATCGACGTGCCGATTATGGTGTGGGGCTGGGACGCGGCGAAGACGACGGCGCTGCGCCAGTCCTACGGCTACACATGGGTGCCATCGCTCGGCGAGCAGGCTTCGATTCCGGTTGCGCCGGGGCTTACTTTCCCTGGCCTGCCGTCTTACGATCCGAATCATCCGCCGCCGGGCTCGATCCTGGTCCCGCCGGCTGGTTCGTCGCTCGCTTAACGCCGACAAGGTAATCGTGCAGGAAGGCTGTTAGTCCCGGCGCCAGCGCCGAACGCCGGGCGATGCAATCGTCGATGCCTTCGACGGTCTGCTTCAGGGTTCTCGGTCCGCCGGTGTAGTGGCTCACGCGCGGTTGGAAAAACGCCTCGACTTCGTCGCGCCGGGCCACGCTGCAGAAGGCCTCGCCGGTGGCCGGAAGCGCGGCGGCGAAGTCCCCACCCACCTCGCGCGGAATTCGTTTGGCGAGGGCGTCGCCGTGTTGCTTGACGAATTCGAACGGCAGTGCCCGTGTCGTGGGATTGCCGAGAGGCCCGAACAGAAGCGGATAGAAAGCTTCGCGCGCGTCGAAGCCTTCGGTCAGCAGGAGATTGAGTCCCTGGGTGGCGATGGCCGGATCGCGAAACGAACCCAGAGCGCCTAGCAGGCGCTGGCGGACCGCGCGGTCTTTCTCCGCGCGCGCCGCCGCCAGGAACTTATCGAACAAGGCCTGGTCGCCGTGCTCGGCCGCCGTCGACAGCACCGCGGTCGTTATGTTTGGATCGACAGCGGAGTGGTTGGCGACCCACTTCAGTGCCAGCGCATGCGCCTCGGCGATCAACTTCTCATCCTCTCCTTCGTTAGCCACGAAGGGGACCAGCGACTGGCGGAGTAACTGCACACCGTCCCCTTCACCGGGACGCGGCGACCAGCCCAGAGCCTCGGCGCGGACGCCAAAGGTGTCTCGGAGGAAGCGCGCCGCGGCGGGCCGCAGCGCATCCGGCACCGCGCGCGATTTCAGGATGCCGGCCACGCCGGCCGCCGCCTCCACCACCTGGCGTTCGGGAGCGCCGCTGAAGGCGCGCGCCTGATCGAGCGCATCGGCGACCGGAACGCGTCCGGCTTCAGTCAGAGCGTCCAGGTTCTCGAGTTCGCCGACGCGCTCGGCAAGCGTCAGATGCTGGCCCTCGCCTGCCAGGGTTTTGGCGAGAAGTCCATCACCGTAGTCGACGCGGTAGTATCCTTCTTCGCCCGCGTTCGGCAGGATCCACGCCGGGCACGAGCGCGCGTCTCGCAGCGGGAAGGCCGCCTGCGCCGTGCCGAGGATCTCGCACTGCGAATGACCTTCGGAAACCGTTGCCTGGGCGGAGCCGTAGCGCATGCACACGGGAATCCGCCACACCTGGCTGGCCGCGGGCGGGGCGCCGGGAGGCAGGAAGCGCGTCTGGCTGAGCTGCACCTTCGGTGTGTTGCCGGAGCAGTCGAGCGAGGCGGTCACCAGCGGCACGCCTGCCTGATCGAGGAAGGTGCGGAATGCGGGCGCCACATCACGTCCGGCGGCCTCGCTGATCGCGGTGAGGAACTGGCCAGTGGTTGCATTGCCACTGCGATATGTGTCGAGGTAAGCCGCCACACCGCGGCGGAATGTCTGGGGCGTCAGCCAGTTTTC
>JAJYKC010000379.1 GCA_021788955.1 Acidobacteriota bacterium | reverse complement strand
GCTCTATTCGGCGGGAGGAAGATGTGGTCGGTGTCGGCGGGATGGTTCGATTACAACAACGACGGTCTGCTTGATCTGTTTGTTTCGAATTACTGTAAGTGGGATCCGGCGAACGAGCCGGTGTGCACGGGGTTGGATGGGCGCGGCTACTGCCATCCGAACAGTTTCGCTCCGTTGCCGAACACGCTGTACCGCAACAACGGAGACGGGACGTTTACGGATGTTTCGGAGGAGACCGGGATATCGCGGGTTCTCGGCAAGGGCATGGGTGTGGTGTTCGCGGACTACGATGGAGACGGTTTTGCCGACGTTTTCGTGGCGAACGACAACAGCCCGAACTTACTGTTTCACAACCTGGGCGGGAAGAGGTTTGAGGAAGTTGGATTTCGGGCGAATGTGGCATACAACGAAGACGGCAACGCGCTTTCGGGCATGGGGGCGGAGTTTCGCGACGTGGACAACGACGGGCGGCCGGACGTGTGGCACACGGCGGTGGAGAACGAGACGTTCCCGCTGTTTCTGAACCGGGGAGGCGGACAGTTTTCCAACGGCACGCAGGCGAGCGGGGTGGCGCGGCTGACGCGGATGATGTCGGGGTGGTCGAACGGGGTAGCGGACATAGACAACGACGGCTGGAAAGATTTTTTCGTGGCGCGTGGGAACGTGATGGACGACATCGACAAGGTGTCGCGTCATTTCCACTACGGGGAGCCGAACGCGGTGTTGCGCAACCTTGGCGACGGCCGGTTTGCCGATGTGAGCGCGGGGGCTGGGGCGGATTTTGTCCGGCCGGCGCCGCATCGCGGGCTGGCGTATGGAGATCTTGATAACGACGGGCGGATCGATCTGGTGGTGACGGCGCTAGGCGCGCCGGCGGCGGTGTACCGGAACATCACGGTGAACCATAACCACTGGATTCTGGTCCGGCTGGAAGGTGTGCGAAGCAACCGGATGGGACTGGGGGCGCGGATCCGGGTAACGACGCCGGATGGTAAGTCCCAGTACGACGAGGCGACGACGAGCACGGGGTATGGGGCATCGAGCGACGCGCGGGTGCATTTCGGGCTGGGGAAGAACGCGGAAGTGCGGGAGATGGAGATCCGGTGGCCATCCGAGGAGCGGCAAATTTTGCGGGACGTGCGCGGCGACCGCGTGATTGCGGTGAAGGAGCCGGCGGAGTCAGTTAGCGATGAAGTAAACGATGCGAGATAATACGGTCTCCCGGGTTTTCATGAGGCTGTCGCGGCTCGGTATGATCTGGTTCCTGTTGAGCGCCGCGCTGGCGGGGGCGGTGCTGCCTTCGACGTGCAAACCCTCGGCGGAAGCTGCGGCAGCGCTTCAGTCAACTCCGTCAGCCCGGGTTCTGGACGCGGTTGGCGCGTGGTTTGCGCAGCAAGGGGACCTTGCGTGCGCGGTATCGGCATTTGAGGCGGCGGTGCGGGTTGAGCCTTCCTCGGCGGAGGCGCATCACGACCTGGGCGTGGCGCGGGTGCGGATGAACCAGCTTCCGGCGGCGGCCGAAGAGTTCCGGGCGGTGGTGAAGCTCGCGCCCGGCGATGCGCGTGCACACAATTCGCTGGGTGCGGTTTTGCTCGATCTGAAGCAGAAGGAGGAGGCGCAGGCGGAGTTTGAGAAAGCGCTGCGGATCGATCCGAAGTCCGTTTTCGCGCTGGACCATCTTGCGCAGGCTCTGTCGGCGGGGCGGCGATACAAGGCGGCGATCGGTTATTGGAAGCAGGCGCTGGCGCTGGAGCCCGGGTCCGCGGATATGACGCTGTCGCTGGCGATCGCGACGTATGAGGATGGGGCTGCGAAGGATGCGATCGGGATGCTGACGGATCTTCTTCGCACGCACCCCGGGATGACGGAGGCGCACTTCAACCTGGGCAACATCTACGCGCAGCAGGGACGGTTTCGGGAAGCGGCGGACGAATATGCGGCGACGGTGAAGCTGGACCCATCGAAACGGGAAGCGTCGCTGGCGATGATCACGGCGCTGACATCGGTGTCGGATTATCAGGACGCTCTCGGGCCGGCGCAGGCGTATGTGAAAGAGCACCCGGCGGACGCGGAGGGCCACTTGTTGCTGGGGGCGGTGCTGCGCGGGCTGGGAGAGTACGAGAAAGCGGAGCCGGAACTACGCCGAGCGGTGGCGGGCAAGCCGGAGGACGCGCAGGCGCAGTACGAGCTGGGCTTCGTGCTGGCGCGGAATAACAAGCCGAAAGAGGCGCTGCCGCATTTGCGGAAGGCGGTAGAACTGAAGCCGACGGATTCTTCGGCGCAGTTTCAACTGGCTACGGTTCTGCGGACTCTGGGCGACGAGGCGGGTGCGGCGAAAGCGGCGGGGGTTTTCCGGAAAGAGAAGGAAGACGCCTTCCAGGAGAACCAGGTTGCGGCGCAGGGGAACCAGGCGAATGAACTATTAGAGTCCGGACAGGCGGCCAAGGCGGTTGAAGTTTACCGGCGGATGATTGAGATGGAACCGGGCAACGCGCACACGGAATACAACCTTGCGATCGCCCTCGATGCGGCGCACGACAGGGCGGGGGCGCGCGAGGCGCTCAAGCGGGCTCTGGCGATTGATCCGAAGATGGGCGAGGCACTGGGGGAACTGGGGCGGTACGATCTGGAGGCGGGCGACGCGGCATCGGCGGAAAAGCTGCTGCGCGAGGCGATCGAGGCGGATCCGCAACTTGCGCCGGCACGGGGGAACCTTGCGGTGATTCTAGCCGCGAAGGGCGATAGCAGCGGAGCGGAAAAGGAGTTGCGCAAGGCGATCGAGGACGATCCGAACTACGTGCAGGGGCATCTGAACCTTGGCCTGATTCTGGCGCAGCAAGGCGACTTTGGGGCGGCGGAGGCCGAGTTGGAGCGAGCGCTGAGCCTGGCGCCGAACGATGTGCGGATTCTGTCGGCGGCGGGGAGGGTGAAAGCGCGTGTAGGGAAGAGCGCGGAGGGGATTGCGCTGCTGAGGAAGGTGACCACACTCGCGCCGGGAAGGGCGGCGGGGCATCTGGATCTGGCGATCGCGCTGGCGGGGTCTTACAATTTTCCCGAGGCGCTGACGGAAGCAAAATTGGCGACGAAACTCGCGCCGGATTCGGCGGCGGCGCATTTCAACCGGGGGCGGATCGAGTTTGATCTTGGCAAGATTTCGGAAGCGCGGCCCGACTTTGAAGCCGCGGCGCGGCTGGGACCGAAACTGGCCGAGCCACGATACTACCTTGCGGTGATCGCCAAGCAGCATGGCGACTACGCGGCGGCGATTCCGCTTTTGGAGACAGTAGTGAAACTGGAGCCGCGCAACGCGCCGGCCTGGTACTCGCTGGGGCAGTGTCTGGAACACGAGGGCAAGACGAAGGAAGCGATCGGGGCGTGGAAGCGGACGATCGGCGTGGATCCGGAGTACAGCCAGGCGCTGTGGAGTCTGGGCCGGGCGCTGCGGCCGACGGATCCGGCGGAAGCCGACCGGCTGATCGCGCAGTACTCGGCGGTGCTGAGGAAGCGGCGGATTGTGGACCGGGCCGCGACGCTGGAAAACGACGCGGTGGCGTCGATGCAGGCGCACGATTTGCCGGAGGCGGCGAGGCAATTGAAAGAGGCCATCGGCATCTGCGGCGATTGTGCGGCGAAGGCCGAGTTGTACAAGAATCTTGGTCTGATCGATTGCCAGGCCGGGAACATCAAGGATGGGGAAAGGGCATTGCTGACGGCGAAGACATTGAGACCGTCCGATCCCGACATTGCGCGCGCGCTTGTATTGATCGAGCAGGCGAGGAGCGGGCAAGCGCCGCCGCCGGGAAGGGCTCCTTAGTGCGGGTGCGCAGCCGGGCCGCGGCGGCGCTGGCCGGTGGTTGTGCCGTCATTTTGTTTGCGGCGAAGGTTTTCTCTCAGATGGCGTCGACGGGGGCGACGGATCAGCCGGTGCGTCCGCTCCCGCCGGGAATGCACGCACCGTCGGCCGATTTCCGGGACGTGGCCGCGGAGGCGGGGCTGAGGGCGGAGGTGGTCTCCGGCGAACCGGACCAGTCCTATATCGTCGAGAACACGGGCACGGGAGTCGCGATTTTCGATTACGACAACGACGGGCTTCCGGATATTTTTCTGCTGCAGGGCGACCGGTTGCAGCCGGGCGGGGCGACGCTTGCGCCACACCTTTACCACAACCTTGGGGGACTGCGCTTTGAAGACGTGACGGCGAAG
>JAJYKC010000378.1 GCA_021788955.1 Acidobacteriota bacterium | reverse complement strand
ACGAGGCGGGAGCGGGGAAGTCGGCGGACGAGGCGTTGAAGCTGGACAAGGATGCGCTGGATGCGATGGCGGTTCATGCGGCGATGGACTGGCTGAAGGGGAGTCTGATCGAGCAGCAGCCGAAGTCGGCGTGGCTGGACCGGATGATGATGGTGAATCCCGTGTATGGGCGGGCGTACTCGATTCCGGCGCATTTCTTTGTGATCAACCGGAGGTATGTGGAGGGGATCCGGTTGTACGAGATGGCGGTGAAGGTGGAGCCGACGCTGTGGGAGGCGCGGTCGCAGCTTGGGATTGATTTGATGCGGGTGGGGCGGGGCGACGAAGCGAAGGCGCAGTTGGCGCTGTGTTATGAGAACGGGTACCGGGATAACGAGACGGTAAATTCGCTGCGGCTGCTGGATAGTTTCAAAGATTACGAGCATGTAAGGGACGGCGGGGCGTATCTGATGCTGGCCAAGAAGGAGGCGGACTTACTGGAGCCTTACTTCGGCGAGGTGGCGAACCGTGCGATTGCGGCGTATGAGGAGAAGTATCATTACAAGATTCCGGGATTGGTAAGTATTGAAGTGTATCCGAACCACGAGGACTTTGCGGTGCGGACGACGGGGATGCCGGGGTTGGGCGCGCTGGGGGTGACGTTCGGGACGGTGGTCGCGATGGACAGCCCGTCGGGGCGGCCGCCGGGAGAGTTTCACTGGGGGAGCACGCTGTGGCACGAGATGAGCCACGTGTACGTGCTGACGATGACCCATCACCTGGTGCCGCGGTGGTTTACCGAGGGGCTGGCGATGTACGAGGAGACGCAGGCGGGGCCGGGATGGGGCGACAGGGCGCAGCGGGACGACATCGAGGCGATCCAGAAGGGGAAGTTATTGCCGGTGGCGGAGCTGGACCGGGGGTTTATCCGGCCGAGCTATCCGCAGCAGGTGGAAGTATCTTACTTTCAGGCGGGGAAGATCTGCGCTTACATCGCGCAGAAGTGGGGTTACGCGAAGCTGGTGAGCATGATCGGGGATTTCGGGGCGCGGAAGACGACGCCGGAGGTGATTCAGGGCGAGTTGGGGGTTGCGCCGGCGGATTTTGACAAAGAGTTTCTGGCGTGGATGAAGCAGCGGTATGCGGCGCCGCTGGCGCATCTGGACGACTGGAAGAAGGGCGCGCAGAAGGTGGCGCAGTTGGTGGGGGCGCATCAGTATGACGAAGCGATCAAGGAGGGACTCGCCATACGGGACGAGTTTCCGCAGTATGTGGAGGCGGGAAGCGTGTATGAGATGGTAGCGACGGCGCAGTTGGCGAAGGGGGACAAGGCGGGGGCGATCGCGCAGTTGGGTCAGTATGCGGCGGAGGGAGGGCGGAGTCCGGATGTGTTGAAGAAACTGGGGACGCTCGAACAGGAAGCGGGGCAGACGGACAAGGCGATTGCGGCGCTGGAGCGGCTGAACTATATCTATCCGGAAGACGAGGAACTGCACCGTAGGCTGGGGGATTTGTATTTGGGCAAGCACGAAGCGGCGAAAGCGATCCGGGAGTACCGGGCGCTGCTGGCGCTGAATCCGCTGGATCAGGCGGCGTCGCATTATGGACTGGCGCGGGCTTATCACGAGGCGAATCAATTCAAGGAAGCGCGCGAGCAGGTATTGATGGCATTAGAAGCGGCGCCGGAGTACCGGCCGGCGCAGAAATTACTACTGGAACTGACGAAATAACATGACAACCGAGACGCCCACACCGGATTCCGCCGATTTGCGAGCGAGGGTCGCACGATTTCAGGAGGTACATGCCGCGATCTCGCGCGAAGTGCGCAAGGTGATCGTGGGGCAGGAGGAGGTGCTCGACCACGTGATGATTTCGCTGTTCGTGGGCGGGCACTGTCTGATTACGGGATTGCCGGGGACGGCGAAGACGCTGCTGGTGCGGACGATCGCGCAGGCGCTGGGATTCCAGTTCAAGCGGATTCAGTTCACGCCGGACCTGATGCCGTCGGATATTACGGGGACGGACATTATCGAGGAGGATCCGGCGACGGGTCACAGGACATGGACGTTCATTCCGGGACCGATTTTCACGAATGTGCTGCTGGCGGACGAGATCAACCGGACGCCGCCGAAGACGCAGTCGGCGCTGCTGGAGGCGATGCAGGAGTTGTCGTGCACGGTGCGCGGGCGGCAGTACCGGATCGAGCCTCCGTTTTTCGTGCTGGCCACGCAGAACCCGATTGAGCTGGAGGGGACGTATCCGCTGCCGGAGGCGCAGTTGGACCGGTTTTTGTTTAATACGGTGCTCGATTATCTGTCGGCTGATGAGGAATTGAAGGTGATCGACCTGACGACGCGGACTACACTGCCGAAGGCGGAGAAGGTGACGTCGATCGAAGAGATTCTGGAGTTTCAGAAGTTAGTACGGATGGTTCCGATTGCGGAGAGTGTGGCGCGGCATGCGATTGAGTTAGTAAGGGCGACGCGGCCGGGGGATGGGTCGGCGCCGGATTTCGTGAAGAAGTATGTGAATTTCGGGGCGAGCGTGCGGGCGGCGCAGTTTCTGGTGCTTTCGGCGAAGGCGCGGGCGCTGATGCACGGGCGGTACCACGTGACGTACGGCGATGTGCGGAGCCTGGTGCTGCCGATTCTGCGGCATCGCGTGCTGGTGAATTTCCAGGCGGAGAGCGATCATAAGGCGTCGGACGATATTCTGCGCATGCTGATTGAGGCGCGGCCGGAGCCGAAGTAAGTGGGAGTAAGTAGAGGGTAACTTCGATGGCAGCGCGCAGCGTAACTCCTGGCCAGCGGTTTCTCGACCCCGCGATTTTGATGGGGCTCAAGGACCTCGATCTGGTTGCGCGGACGGTGGTGGACGGGTTTATCGCGGGGCTGCATCGGAGTCCGGACTTCGGGTTCAGCCAGGAGTTCGCCGAGTACCGGGCGTACACGCCGGGCGACGATTTGCGCTTTGTGGACTGGAACGTGTATGCGCGGACGGGCCGGGCGTATTTGAAGCGGTTCCGCGGCGAGACGAACACGCACATCACGATAATGCTCGATTCCAGCGCGAGCATGGGGTATGCGTCGGGGACGTTGTCGAAGCTCGATTACGCGCGGTTTCTGACGGCGTCGCTCGCTTATATTGCGAACCGGCAGAGGGATGCGGCGGGACTGATCGTGTTCGACGAACAAGTGCGGGAGTTCGTGCGGCCGTCGACGCGGCATGGGCAGTTGGCGCGGATGCTGCACGCGGTTGAGCATGCCGTGGCGGGGAAAGGGACGGAGTTTCACGGCCCGTTTTTGCAGTTTCAGCAAATGCTCGCGCGGCGAGGGATTGCGGTGGTTGCGTCGGATTTCTACGGCGAGCCGGAGACGATTATCAAGTTAGTGGAACCACTGCGGTTTCGCGGGAACGACTTAGTGTTGTTTCATATTCTGGACCCGAGGGAATTAGATCCGCAGTTGAAGACGCCGGTGCTGCTGGAGGACATGGAAACGGGGACGGCGATCGAGGTGTCGCCGGAGTATGCGGGCGGGGAGTACAAAGAGAAAATCTGGCGGCATATCGAGGAGTTACGGAGGCGGGCGAAGGGCGTAGGGGCGGAGTACTTTCTTTTGACGACGGACCGGCCGCTTGATGACGCACTGCGTGAGTATGTCGCGGTGCGGCAGAGGAGATTGTAGATGGGGTGGCTGGCGCCGGGTTTTCTGGCCGGGTTGTTGGCGCTGGGGCTGCCGTTGTGGCTGCACCTGCTGCGGCGATACCGGGACCAGCCGCGGCCGTTCAGTTCGCTGATGTTTTTTGAGCCGCGGACGCAGAGTTCGATTCTGCACCGGCGGCTGCGGTACCTGCTGCTGCTGGCGTTGAGATTGGCAACGCTCGCTTTGCTGGCGCTGGCGTTTGCGAATCCGTTTGTGAGTGAGCCGGCGGCGAAGGCGACGGAGCGGAGGCTGCTGGTGGTGGCGGTGGACGATTCGTTCAGCATGCGGTACGGCGACCACATGGAGGAAGCCAAGCGGCGGGCGCGCGGGGTGCTGGACGGGGCGGAGCACGGGCGGTTGGCGATGGTGGCGGCGTTCGATACGGGAGTGGATTTCGTGGCGGGGCCGAGTGTGGACCGGAACATTCTCGACGCCGGACTTGGTTCGATTGCCGCCGGGGATGAAGGGACTTCGTTCGGAGCGCTGGCGCGGGCGCTGCGGGGGTTGGCGGCGGCGCAGCGGAGCGCGCT
>JAJYKC010000377.1 GCA_021788955.1 Acidobacteriota bacterium | reverse complement strand
GCCTTGGATGCGGCTTTCTTCTACTTACATTCGAGTGTGCACCGGTCTAACTTGAACGGGATGCCGCCGTTCGGATTATCGCAGAGCGAGCATTACTACGGGCATAGTTTCTGGGACACGGAGACGTGGTCGTTTCTGCCGGTGTTACTGGCGGCTCCGGACGCGGCGCGGTCGCTGCTGGAGTTTCGGGTGCGGGGGATCGAGTGGGCGAGGCGGGACGCGGCGTTGTTCGGGTACCGGGGGATTCAGTTTCCGTGGGAGGCGGCGCCGATCGGAGGAGACGAAGTGACGCCGGTGTTTGCGGCGACGGGATGGGCGGAGCAGCACGTGGTGCCGGATGTGGCGCTGGCGTTCTGGCAGTATCAGAAGGCGACGGGGGATGCGGATTTTCTGCGGCGCGGGACGTGGCCGGTGCTGAGCGGGGTGGCGGAGTGGATTCTGAGCCGGGGGGAGCGGACATCGCGCGGGTTTGAGATCACGAACGTGATGGGGCCGAACGAGAATGAAGACAAGGTGACGAACAGCGCGTATGTAAATATCGCGTGTAAGATGGCGCTGGAGGCGGCGGTGGGGTGCGCGCGGCTGGCGGGGGAGACGGCTCCGGCGGAGTGGGCGGAGGCGGCGCGAGGGATGGTGCTTCCGATCGACGGGCGGGGGATGTTAGTAACTAGCGACGGGTCGAAGCGGAATGCGTTTGCCGACGTTAGTTTCCTCTATGTGATGGAGCCGCCGGTGGATGAGGCGGTGATGCGGCGGACTTATACGGAGTTCCGGCGCGCGCCGCGGGAGCATGGGATCGGGTTTGCGACGGCTTCGCAGGCGGCGATGGCGGCGGGGGTTGGGGATCGCGGGGCGGCGGCGGAGTTATTCCGGGCGGCGTGGGAGCCGTTCTGGCTGGAGCCGTTCGGGATGATTCGGGAGGCGGAGCAGCAGGGGTATGCGTGTTTTGTGACGGACGAGGGGTCGCTGCTTCAGGCGGCGATGCTGGGGTTCACGGGGCTGCGGGTGCGGGAAGGAGATTGGGCGGCGCGGGAGGCGACTCTGCCGGAGGGTTGGAAGGGGATGCGGATGGGGCGGATTTGGGTGAGGGGGCGGGCGATGAAGGTGGAGGTGGAGCATGGGCAGAAGGCTCGGGTGACGGCGGGGTGAGAGGCGGCGGGGCGCGGTACGATAGCAATTGCCGGACACGAGGCGATAATGCTCAAGGATGTGACGATTCGGAACTTCCGCTGCTTCGACGAGTTGTGGGCGAAGGAGTTGCGGCAGATCAACCTGCTGGTGGGCGCCAATGGGACCGGTAAAACCGCTTTTCTGGAAGCGCTGTACTTACTGGTGGGCGGCGGCCCTGTCGGCGCGGTGAATCTTCGCGGGATGCGGGGACTGCCGGGCGGAGCGCAATTGCTTCTTTCCGGCACGGGTTTCCGGGGCTTTTGGAGCGACTTATTTCACCATTTTGATGGCAAGAGCGCGATCATTTTGGGCGGGACGGGTCCTGGGATTTGGAATCGGGAACTGAAAATCGCCTATCAGGGCGATCAGCTCCTGCTGCCTGCCTCCGGGACCAAGGAGTTCGCTTCCGAGCCACTGCAATTTCTCTACAAGGTTGACGGCCGGGAGCATTCGATTCCGGTAAAGGTGACCGAGGCCGGTGTGCAGGTTAGTCCGGTGCTTGAGCCGGTCCTGGGAAAGTTGATTGGTGCGGGCGCGATCCATGGTTCGTCGTTGGCGGAGATGTTTTCCGAGTTGAGCAAAACGAACAAAGAGAAGCCGGTCGTCGATTGCATTCGCCGCTGCTTTCCGCAGATCGAGGATATCTCTGTAGGGGCCGAGGCAGGCACAACGCTTCTCTACGCCTCCGTACGGTCCATCCCGGAGCGGAAGCTTCCGGTCGAGCTGGTTTCGGCGGGTATTCTGAAGTTTCTGAATATTCTACTTTCGGTGGCCGTTACGAATGGCGGCGTGGTTCTTGTCGATGAGTTGGAAAACGGCGTTTACTTCGAACAGTTGCCGGCGGTCTGCTCCGCGCTTCTGGAATTCTCGAAAGCGTTTGACGTGCAACTTTTCGCGACCACGCACAGCCGCGAGCTGGTGAACGCATTTGCCGATGTCAGTGGGGAGGAAGACATCTGCCTGCTTCGTGCGAAGCGGATAAACGGGGCATGCCAGATTCATCAGTTTTCGGGGACTGTGCTTCGCGGCGCAGTTGAGGAGGAAGTTGAATTCCGATAGATGAGTGACGCGACGGCTTTGCAGTGGATGATTCTGTGCGAGGGAAGCGGAGATGCGGCATTTTTCAGGCATCTGATCAAGGAGAGAGGACTGCCTAACTACAATGTGACCTTCCCGAACGAGCGCAATGAGAAGGCACAGGGAGGCGTCGAGGGATTCAAGAGGCGCCTCGACGCACTCGTGGCGGAAAACGACCGAACGCCGATGATGGGCATTTTGGTTGTGATCGACAAGGATGAGGATGGCGATCAGGCCTTCAACAAAGCGTGTGATGCAGTCAGCCAGGCGGCGGGAGCGTTCGGGATACCCACCGATCCGCTCTCTATCGCGACGAGTGGTACTGGGTTGCCCGCGGTTGCTGTGATGCTGATTCCGCCCGATGGTGACGCCGGGCAGCTTGAGACGCTGTGTTTGAAGGCTTTTGGGGAAACGCGCCCGGATATTAAGGAATGTGCGGACGAATTTGCAAAGTGTAGCGGGGCAGATCAATGGAAGCGTAGTAAGCGCGAAAAGATGATGCTGCGGTCGATGCTTGCGGCGTGCTGTGAGAATGACCCGAACACCAGCCTTACGCATGCTTGGAGCCAGGGGCGGCCAAAGATGATCGACTTACAGCATTCTTGCTTTGATGGGATCGCGCAGTTCCTACGCGAGTTCCCAGGTAAGGTGATGGATTTGGCTCGGGAAGGTTGACCACCGGCGGGAGTTTGGCGATGTGACGGGAAATTGGCGGGGTTAGGAACGTGGCCGAGCGGGATTTCAGGGGTTTAGGTTCATGGATTCCCTGTGGCCGCCGAAATGCCCGGTGAGGGGCATGACTATCTCTCCTCTCACGAGCGCGGTGCAAAATTACCTGCCGTCGATTCCTGGCGCGGGAAATGCGAATTCGGGAACGGCCGCCGGCGGGTTGTCGAGGCTTGGGCTGCCTTCGATCGGGATGCCGCGGGATCAGGGCGGCCTGTCTCCGTTTGCGCGCATGCTGAGTACGCTGCAGCAGCTTCAGCAGACGAATCCGGCTGAATACCAGCAGGTGACGAAGCAGGTTTCGACGAACCTGGGAAAGGCGGCGCAGCAGGCGCAGTCGCGGGGCAATACGGCGGCGGCGAACCAACTGAATAAGCTGGCGAGGGATTTCCGGCAGGCGGGCGGATCCAATTCGCTTTCCGGCCAGGCGACATCGGCGTTTTTGTCGAGCCTGACGCAGAGCAGCGCGTTGAATCCGGCCACGATTATCATGGACACGATCTCGGGGGCGGGCGCGTCCGGCTCGATTTACTAAAGTTACTTTGCGGAAGCGATTTCGTCGCGGGTGGGGAGCTTGGAAGTGTCCCAGCCACCGCCGAGCGCCTGGACGAGCGCGGTGCTTGCGACCATGCGGCGGGTGAGGAGGTCGACGGACGTGCGCTGGTCCTCAAGTAAGATCGCCTGCGTGGTGATGACGGTGAGGTAGTCGACGGTGCCGGCTTTGTATTGGTAGGTGGCGATGTCGAGGGAGCGTTGCGCGGCGGCGACGGCGAGGTCCTGGGCGCGGGACTCTTCGGCGAGGATGCGGAGGGCGGCGAGGTTGTCTTCGACCTGCTGGAAACCGGTGAGGACCGTTTGGCGGTAGGTGGCGATGGCGGCGTCGAAGGCGTCGCGGGCCTGCATTTCGACGGCGTGGCGGCGGCCGGCGTCGAATAAGGTTTCAGCCATCTGCGGGCCGACGGACCAGAAGCGGCTGGGCCAGGTCCACCATTTGGTGAAGTAGACGCTTTGCAGGCCGGCGGTGGCCGACAGCGTTACGTCGGGAAAGAACGCGGCGCGGGCGATGCCGATCTGCTCGTTCATGGCTTCCATAGTGCGTTCGGTGGAGGCGATATCGGGGCGGCGTTCGAGCAGGGTGGCGGGGAAGCCGATGGGGATGGGCGGAGGGGTGATGGTGATGGGACCGCCGCGAACGGCGACATCCGCCGGGGGCTTTCCGGCGAGAACAGCGATGGCGTGTTCGA
>JAJYKC010000376.1 GCA_021788955.1 Acidobacteriota bacterium | reverse complement strand
CGGAACCATCTACACCTTCACCATGCAGTCCGCCGACAGCAAGTACTATCCCGGCATCGCCCGCGAACCCAACACCTTCGGCACGCCCGATCCGGACAACCACGCCAAACTCATCGTCACCACCAGTCACCCCGCTCCCTACACGCGCCACGTTTCCGTCTACGTCCCCAAGCAATATGTCCCCGGCACGGAAGCCCCCTTCATCGTCGGCGCCGACGGCCCCGACCAATACCTCTTCCTCGCCCTCGATAATCTAATCGCCGAACACCGCGTCCCCGTGATGATCGCCATCTCCATTGGCAACGGCAGCGGCGACGCCCAGGGTAGCGAGCGCGGACTCGAATACGACACCATGTCCGGCCGCTACGCCGAGTTCGTCGAAAACGAAGTCCTCCCACTCGTAGAAAAGCAATACAACGTGAAACTGACCAAGGACCCCGACGGCCGCGCCACCATGGGCGGCTCCTCCGGAGGTTCCTGCGCACTCATCATGGCCTGGTATCACCCCGAACTCTACCACCGCGTCCTCACTTACTCCGGCACTTACGTCAACCAACAATGGCCCTGGAACCCCGAAACTCCTCACGGCGCCTGGGAGTTCCACGAACACCTCATCCCAAACTCGCCCGTCAAACCCATCCGCCTCTGGATGGAAGTCGGTGACCGCGACCTCTACTTCCCCAACCTCATGCACGACAACATGCACGACTGGGTCATGGCCAACGAAAACATGGCCCGCGTCCTCGCCGCCAAGGGCTATCACTACCAGTTCGTCTTCGCCCGTAACGCCGGCCACACGGACCGCGCCGTGAAACAACAAACCCTGCCCGAAGCACTCGTTTACCTCTGGCAAGGCTACCAGGGACACTGACCGGTCAAGCGGGAAACAACCCCGCCGTCGCGCCCACCCACTCCATATCGCGGTTGTGATCGACGCCCATCATCTTCCCGCGCCCTGTCCGCACAATCGTCGTCATCGCCTCCGGCCCTGGCGCCCCGTCCAGCCACACGTACATGATCCGCACCTCGGCCTGCGTCATCCCGTGCGGCGTATCAATCACCGGCCGGAACCGGATCCGCTCCTGCAGAATGTAGTTACTCCGGTCCACACCGCGCACCTGCTCCGCCGTCGGACCCACCACCACGCCTAACCCCGCAAACGAGTAGAGCGGCTTCAACACATAGTTCTCTAAGTCCGCCGGTAACTCGTCCATCTCCGCCAGAAACCACGTCTTCGGCGCCGCCTCATGCCGCAAAAACGGAATCGAGAACTTACTCAGCTTGAAATACCAGTTCGGATGCCCTGCCCACTCCACATCCAGGCCCGCTTGAAGATCGAACGGAGGCGCCACCCCCTTCCGCTCCAGCTCATCGAAAATCGTCCGGTTATAAATCCGCCGGATCGGCGCCCCGTCATGATAAAGCCGGTTGCCCCGCTGCTCCACGTCCCGCAGGTTCACCGTCCGCACGCCGAAAAACTTCTCGGTAAGCCGGAAATCCGGCAGCGTCTTCTGCTCCTCCGGGTCGATCTCCAACAGCACCACGTCCTCCGGATCGTGTCCCGCGCAGATCGCCTGCTGCATCACCTCCCAGTACCGCGGATGTAACTGGTGCTCCAACCCCTCCAGCCCGAACACCTCGCAATACGCATCCCCAAGCATCGGCTGAAACGCATACAGCGACGGAAAACCCTGTATCTCAACCAGTTTCGGCTCCAGCCGATCATCGAGCCCGAAATCGGCCTGAATGAACATCGGATGCGCCGCCTCGTTCGAAACGCGCCACCGCGCCGGAATCGCCGCGTCCGCCTTCTCCAGATACGTCCGGTCCGCCAGTAACTGTGCCACCATCTCCCCGCCGGCCCGCGCCATCCTGTCCAGCAGCGCCCTCTCAAAAAAACACGGCGTCTCCGAATTCCGGAACTTCACGTGCGTCCCGCTCCGCCGGTCGATCGTATCGAGAAATTTCCGGTACAACTCCGGTGTCCACCGCCGGTTAAACTCGCGCCTCAGCTCCGGAATCATCGCCGCGCGCCGGCCCTCACGAAATCAGGAACCGTCCCTCGGACATGATCTGCCGTTCGTCGGCCCAGATGTCGAATTCCCGCCCCACCACGTCGATATGCGTCGAAGAGTACCAGTCCGCGCCCGTGTGCGCGCCGTACGGGTTGCCGAACGCCATGTGAATCCCCGGCAGCTTCTCGTCCTGCAGGATGTTTCCAATAACCCCGTGCACGCCGATGTTCGTCCCGATCGCAAACTCCCCCACCCGGTCGCTGTTCTCATCCGTATGCGTGTACCGCCAGAACTCCTCGCGCAACTCTTGATTGTCCGACTCCGCCTCCACCAGCCGGTTTCCCTCCACCCGAATCGTCAGCGGCGTCTCGCGCAGGTCGCCATACTTATCGCAGAGATAGTCCCCCACCACGCCGTCAATCACAAACACCCCGTTCACCTCGAGCGGCGTCGTAAACACTTCTCCGCCCGGAAGGTTGCCCCACTTATTCGGACTAATAATCCCGCTTGTCTTGATCCACCTGTAATTCGGCGTCAGATCCGCGCGGATCTCCGTCCCGGCCTTCGTCGCCGCGCGAATCACCCGCGCCGCCGTCGCCACTTCCCACACCTTCACGCTCAGCTCGTCCACCTTCAGGAAATCCGCGCGCATCCCCTCGAGCATGATCCGCTTGTCGATGTTCACCATGTGCGCATGCCGCATCTTCCGCCGGTTCACCACGTCCGTCATCTGCATCCGCGTCTTCAGTTCGTTGGCCTGCGCCCGCACCGCGAAGATGCTCACATGGCTCGTTTCCATGTCGTCGAGAATCTCGCGCGGCATATCTACCAGCGGCCTCGGCGCGCAATCCTCCAGCACAAACGCCCGGTGCGCCGCGCCAAGCTCCCGCAACTCCCGCTCGAGGCTCGCCGCAATCTCCAGACACGCCTCGTCCGTGATGAGCGTCACCTTCTCCCACGGCTCAATCCGCAAACACACGCGCACCGCATTCCGAGCCCCGGGCGTCAACTCCGGATCGAACGGCACACCTTCCAGCCGCCCGCTCATCCGTTCGCCTTCATTTCCGCCGGCGCCGTATCGAACAGCCCGGCCTCGGTTTCTTCAATCATGTAATCCACAACCTTCGTTAAATCCCCGGTCTGGTGAAACACTCGCAACTGCCGGTCCGCACCCGACCCGTCCTCAAGTATCCGCCGCACATATCCAATCTCTTCCCGCGAGCCTAACTCATCCAAAACATCGTCCACCAGCGCCAGATACTCCTCCATCAAATCGCGCAGCGGAACCTCGGTTCGCTTCCCGAAATCGATCAGCTTCCCGTCCAGCCCGTACCGCAACGCCCGCCACTTGTTCTCCATGATGAGCGCCCGCCGGTACAACCGGAACCCCTGGTTCGCCGCGTGCAGCTTATACAACTTCGCCACCGTCGCCTGTATCAGCGCCGCCAGCGCAATCGTCTCGTCCGCGCGCATCGGCAGGTCGCAGATCCGGAACTCGAGCGTCGAAAACGTCGGATGCGGCCGGATATCCCACCAGATTTTTTTGGCGTTGTCGATGCAGTGCGTCTGGATGAGTAAGTTGACAAAGTTCTCATACTCGCCCCAGCTCATGAAGTAATCCGGTATGTTCGTCCGCGGGAACTTATCGAATACCTTGCACCGGTAACTCTTCAGCCCCGTATCCATCCCCAGCCAGAACGGACTGTTCGTGCTTAGCGCCAGCATGTGCGGCAGGAAATACCGCGCCGCGTTCATGATGTGAATCGCCGTCTCCCGGTCCTCCACTCCCACGTGCACGTGCAAGCCGAAGATCAGGTTCGCCCGCGCCACCATCTTCATGTCTTCGACAATCTCCTGATACCGCGCGTCGGGGTAAATCTCCTGCTGTCGCCAGTCGGCAAACGGATGCGTTCCGCCCGCTGCAAGCCGCAACCCGTTCTCCCGCGCCAGTTGAATCACCTGCCGCCGGATCGACTTGATCTCGTCCTTCGCTTCCTTGATGTTCTTGCACACCCCCGTGCCGACCTCGATCACCGACTGGTGCATCTCCGGCTTCACCGCCTCCCGCAGCAGCGTCCTGCCCTTGGCGATGATCTCCATGTCGATGTGCGAGCGCAGATCGCGCGTCTTCGGATCGATCGTCTGATACTCTTCCTCGATGCCGATCGTAAAGCTCGGTTTCATGCCTCAGGCTCCTCGCCGCTC
>JAJYKC010000375.1 GCA_021788955.1 Acidobacteriota bacterium | reverse complement strand
CGCTCCATCTTCTTCGTGGACGCCACCGTTCGCCACTCCGAAGGCTACTCCGTTCCCTACGAACCCTTCCGCTTCCTCCGCCAACAGAAAAACATCATCCGCGAGGCGACCGCCTTCAACTTCACCCCAGCCAACCTCTCCCCGGACCACCTCCACACTCTCGCCACGCCGGTTGGCCTGGTCGCAAACAACTACTTCCAGTTTCTCGGCCTCGCCCCCGAAGCCGGACGCTTCTTCGACCCCTCGCTCGATGACCGCGCGTACGGCTCCGAGAACGCGATCGTGCTCAGCGATGCGTTGTGGCGTGCACAGTTCCATGGCGGCGCGGACGCCATCGGCCGGACGGTTCTCATCAACCGCCAACCGTTCACCGTCATCGGCGTCGCGCCGCCTGGATTCGAAGGGATGTTTGGCGGCATCGCCGAATCCGCCTGGCTGCCGCTGTCTGCCTTGCGCGATCTCAATGCCGCCTCCGCCGACCCGCTCGCTTCCCAAGGCCTGATGATCGCCGTCCGCCCCGCCGCGGGCGTGACGCAAACGCAACTGCAGGCCGCCGTGCACACACTGGCCCGCACCTTCGCCGCCCAACAGGGCCCGGGCAAGTATGTTGGCTGGGACCTCAACCTCCGCGACGCCGCCCATTTCTCGCGCGGCTTGAGCAGCATCGTCGGGCTCGTTCTCCCCATGGTCGGCGGCGCCTCTGCGCTGCTTCTTCTACTGGTCTGCGTCAACGTCGCGGCGCTGCTCGGCCAACGCGCCGTCCGCCGCCGCCGCGAAGTCGCCATTCGTCTCGCTGTCGGCGCCACGCGCTGGCAGGTCGCGCGCCAGGTGCTCGTCGAAGCGCTCGTCGTAGCGGCTCTTGGCGGCGCCGCGGGAGTCATCGTCAGCATGGCCTTTGCCCAAAGCCTCTATCTGCTGCTGCCGAACTTCGGTTTTACGCTCGCGTTCAACATCGACCCCGATTGGCGCATCTTCCTCTTCGCCGCCGCCGCCGTGCTCCCTGTCGCCTTGGCCAGCGGCATGCTCCCTGCCGCGCAGGCCGTACGCGTCAGCCAAAACGACGCTCTCCACCAGGCCGGCCCCTCCGTCATGGGCCGCCGCAGCAGGCGCGGCCTGATGGCTATGCTCGGCGTGCAACTCGGCATCTGCTTCACCGTGCTCGTCTGCTCGAGCCTCCTTGCCCGCACCGTCTTCAACGTCATGGACCGCAACCTCGGCTTCGATAAACACAGCGCCATCGCCGCCCAACTCGATCTTTCCCGCGCTCGCTACACGCCCGAACGCGCCTTTGTATTTGAAAAAGCCCTGCTGGCCGAACTCGCCGGGGCCCCCGACGTCGAAAGCGCCACCGTCTGCTCGCACGTGCCCACCGGTGACTCCGGCTCCGGCAACGGCAAGGGAATCCGTGTCCCCGGCTACACGCCCGCCAACGGAGAGGAGATGAGCGTCGTCACCGACCTCGCCGGTCCCGGCTTCTTCCACACCCTGCGCATCGCTCTCCGCGACGGCCGCGAGTTCACTGTCGCCGATGACGCCAATGCCCCCGCCGTGGCCATGGTGAATGAAACCATGGCAAAACGCTACTGGCCCCATGGCAACGCCCTGGGCGCAACCGTCATCGTCGAGGGCAAGCCCCACCGCATCGTCGGCATCGTCGGGCAATTCGTATATCACGACCCGGCCAGCACGGATCCGCTGCCGCTGATGTTCGTTCCCACTCTCGCCAACTACGCCCCGTACATGAACGTGGTCGTGCGCGCCCGCGGCCCGCTCGGCCCGGCCGCCGAGGAACTCCGCGCCGCGGTCGCCAAACTCGACTCCGGCCTGGCGCTCGAAGAAGTCCAGTCCATGAGCGCCGTCGTCAGCCAGATGCAGCAGTTCACCCGCATCCCCGCCGAGTTGCTGGCCGTCTATGCGCTTGCGAGCCTCCTGGTAGCGACTCTCGGCATTTACGCCGCGCTCGCCTACGCCGCCACCGAACGCCGCCGCGAGTTCGCCCTCCGCATCGCCCTCGGCGCGCATAAGGACCAGATCCGCCGCCTCGTGCTGCGCGGAGGCCTGGAAACCGCGGCCCTCGGCCTCGTCCTCGGCTCGGCCGGCGCTTACTTCGGCGTCCGCGTCATCCAAACGATGCTGTTCGGCGTGCCTCCCTACGACCCCGCAAGCATCGCCGCCGCCGCGGCCGTAGTGCTCGCCACCGCGCTGCTCGCCGGCCTCGGCCCCGCCCGCCGCGCCGCTTCCGTCGAACCCATGCAGGCTTTACGCGAAGAGTAAACTTCAGCACGGCGCGGGCACGCCTGCGATACCGTCCGCCGGCACATCGAAAAGACTCATCTGCTCCTCCGGTGGCCAGCCATCTTTCAGCGGCTCGAACCAACCCCGCTCGGTGAGGCCGCACCGCGCGCGCACCGCCTCCACCCGCGCCGCGATCGCCGCCGGGTCCGGATGCCGCAGATCGGAATGTGCCGGAAACATCCGCTTGTACCGCTGCGCCAGCTTCGGATCCCGCCGCTCCACAAACTTGAGAAAATGTTCCCGCGTCGGCGACCGCAAAAACAACGCGCTCGCGTGAAACGAGCACGCCCCCGCCTCCGCCGCCGCCTCGCACACCGCGCCGATCTGCGCCTCGCTGTCGTTGAACCCCGGCATCACCGGACAGCAGTTCACCCCCGTCCGTATGCCCGCCGAAGCCAGCGCCCGCACCGCCTCGAGCCTCCGCGCCGGCGTCGGCGCCATAGGCTCCAGCGCCCGGGCCATCCGCGCGTCGAGCGTGGTGATTGTCACGTCCACGCGCAGCGCGTGCCGTTCCGCCACCCGCGCCAGCAACTCCACGTCCCGCATCACCAGGTCGGACTTCGTAATCAGCCCGACCCGCAGCGCGCCCGTCGCCCCCAGCGTTTCCAGAATCCCGCACGTAATCCGGTACCGCCGCTCGGCCGGCTGATACGGATCCGTCGCCGTCCCCAGCGCGACAATCTCCCCGCGCCGCGTCCGGCCCAGTTCCCGCCGGAACGCTGCGGCATCAAAATGTTTCGCGTAAATTCTCTGCTCGAAAAGCAGCGGGTCCCGCAGTTCCAGAAACTCGTGTGTGTACCGCGCATAGCAGTACTGGCAGCCGAACTCGCAGCCCCGGTACGGGTTGATCGTCCAGTCGAACGGCACGTTCTCGCTCGAGCAGCGGTTCAGCAGCGATCGCGAAGCCATCTCGAAATACTCCACCCGCCGTTTGGCGAGCAGCGAAGGAGCGGAAGCGGCGAGCCGGGCGATGCCAACAAGCTGGGTCATGCGGGAGGACCTCTGGCTTCAGTATTCGCCTTTTCTTCGCCACTGTCAAGCTCCGATTTTTCGAGCCTGCCACCTCCCTCCCGCCACCCTACTTCTGATCGAACAGCCCCGGCCGGTAGATCTGCTCGCCCGCGAAAAACACCTGCCGGATGCTCTCTGTGCGATGAATGTCGCTGGTCGGGTCGCCGTCCACCAGCAGCAGGTTCGCGTCGCGGCCCGGCTCGATCAGCCCGAGATGATCCGTCTGCCGCAGCAGCCGCGCCGCGTTCCCCGTGGCGGCCTGCAACGCCACCGCCGCCGGCACGCCCGCCTCCACCCAAAGCTGCATTTCCCGGTGCAGCGCCGGACCGTGAATCAGCATCGGATTCCCCGAGTCGGTCCCGCTCACCAGCATCACGCCCGCCTTCCACGCCCGGCGCAGATTATCCTCGGCGATCCGCAGGTCCGGCTTCGGAAGCTCCGCCTCCAGCGCCTTTCCGTCCGGGGAAGCCAGGAGTTTCTTCGTCCCGCTAAGCAGGTTCTCCGGCCCGATCTGCTGCACCAGCGGCCGGTCGAGCGGTTCCGTCTTCCCAACCGCCAGGTCCGCCATCGCCTCCACTACCGCCAGCGTCGGGTCGTAAGCCGTGCCCTGCGCGCGCATCTGCGCAAACAACGCGTCGGGAATCGCCGCGCGGAACGAGCCGTGCTCGATTCCGTCAACTCGTGCATTCACCCCGTCGGCAACATCCGCCACATCGCCTGTGTGAACCACGATCGGCAGATTATCGCGATGCGCCTCCTCGGCCACCGCATCGAAAACGGACGTCGGCAAGCGGTTATACAGATGCCCGCTCCAGCCAGCCTCCAGTACCGCCTTGATGCCGTCCACCCCGTCCTTTTGAAGCGCATCCACCATCGCCCGCGCCTCGGCCGCGTCCTTCGGCATCCGCACAAAC
>JAJYKC010000374.1 GCA_021788955.1 Acidobacteriota bacterium | reverse complement strand
CTCGGCACGGTTGAGGACTGGGTTGTTCTCTACTACGACGGCGGATATACCGAGCGCCAGGCGACGGTGATCACTTCGAAATGGGGCGAATTGGAGGGCCTGCGGATCGTTCGAGGGCGCGAGCCGGAGTGCGAGCAATATTACGCGATTAACCTGTTGGAGCGAGAACACGAAGCCGAGCCCATCGGGGCTGGATCGTCCGCCCGTTAGGTACCCTTCTCAGGTCAACGCCGCACGCAACGCAGCGGGGCGCGCCAGGCGCTCAGAAGCGCATCACGGCTGCTGCTTCGGAGCCATCCGGCATCATGCGCGCGGGAAGTTCGCAAACTTTGCCGTGGTGCACCATCGTTTGCACAGCGGCGAGGTTTAGTAGATCCTCGGGCCCCCAGCTCCGATACATCCCGCGCTGGTATACCTCCTGGCGGGAGGCGTCGGCGTTGAGGTAGAGCTGGTGAACCCGCCCTTCGAAGGCTGCGCGGAGCACGGGAGCCAGTTCAGTGGAGAAGCGCGATGGCACCGTCCGCTCCCGCGCCTCAAGCATCGCGGAGGCCTGCTTCTCGATCTCGTCGGCGCGCAATACATCGTAGGCCCGGTGAAGAGTCTCGTCCAGCTCCCGATCGAGCGCCGGACTGCCTGTAATGCCCTGAGTCAGAAGATTCCGCGAAGTGCTGACGGAGCGGTACACCGCAGCGTCTTCTTCGACGCCGACAAGAACGAGTGGGATCCCGGACGGGCGCACCACCTCCTGGACACCGCGGTCGACCGCCCGATAGAAATCGCCTAGATGCGTGCGGACCCGTTCGCGCGCAGAACCTGTGCCGAACCGGACGCCGCGCATGTCCCCCGTGGATGTACCCGCCGCCGAGCGGTTTACCAGGTCATGGTCCGGCGCGTCGAAGGCCATGGCTTCGTCCAACGTGCTGGGAACACCGGCGGGCAGTTTCACTTTTTCAGCGTGCAGGCCGGCGCAACGCAGAAGCTCCACTTCGGTGCGGGAGAGAGCGAGGATGTAAAAAGCCGGAGGCCGCGAGAGCTCGGCGGCCATTTTGCGGATCGCAAACGATCCGCTCACGGTTAGCGATCCATCAAAGGGTTGGGTCAACTGCACCAGCTCGAACACGGACGGGGAACAGAATACTGTACGGCTCCAGCGGGAGCCGGAAACGAGCGCGGGATCGTCGAGAAGACGTTCGAGCGGCGCCAACAGAGCGGCGGCCGAAGATTTCGCATAGCCCCGGTCCGTGAGCTGCTTCGACGCCTCCGGTATCATGGAGCGCAGCAAAGCCGCCTGCGAACCGGCCTGTTCGCCGGGCCGGTATGGCGGTAGCAGGATTGTCACGCATGGACCTTCCGAGCGGAGCATCTCGCGCATTCCTCCGGTGCGGATCAATTCGGGAGTTGCTATGTTCTGTGTTCCCATGGAAAACCTCGTTTGCAATGGGGTGCGGCGCTAGTTGATTGCGTGAACTTTCTCCGTCACGCGCATATGAAATTTCTCATCCAGCGAACTCAGCTTCTGTGCGATTCCCGTGTACTCCAACTCCGACATAGGCAACATCGCTGTGCCGATGAACCCTTGCCGGCGGATTTCCATCGCCTTATTGGCGACATGGCCGCGCACAGTGTCCCAGAATGGCTGGGCAAAGCCATCGATCGGCTCGGTGAGTTTGCCGTTGTGAACGCAGAAGCCGGCGCAGCTTACAATCGGCGGACCGTCGAAGTAACTGATGCCGGTGTTCAGAGTCACCGGCATCAGCGGCATCTGGTGCGATCCGCGCATACAGCCGCCGACAAAATGTCCGATCGCATAAGGCGCAAGCACTTCGCCGGTGGCCGGGAAGTCCATCTGAACGCGGACCAGCATCACCGGGTCGTCTTTGCCCGTGTACTTCCCGGCGATGTTATGCAGCCGGCTCGTAGCCACGGCTACCGCCTGCTCGCCGCCGGCGCGCGACCAGACGGATTCGACCACGTAGCGTTCCGGGTCGCGCAGCAGCGCGGCGATGTCGTATAAGTCCTCCGGAGCATCAAGTTCGATGACGCGGTCCCCGGTGGTGTGATTCACGTCCATGATGACGAAGCGGAAGCCGCGCGAAATACGCGGCGACAGAATCAGCCCCGGCGTGTTCATAACGTCGGCAAAGGCCAGATACAGCGGGAGGTTATACGCTCCGGGATCGGTCTTGTCGGCGGCGAAGAAAAGAAATGGCTCATTGGGACGCTCGTCGAATTCAAGTTCTGCGACAGCCGGTCCCATTCCTTTGACATTTCCCGAGAAAGAGTCCTTCAGTAAGTCCTGGCCGGCTCCGTACAAGCCTTCCTGGCGGGCCGCTTCCGTGCCGATGCGGAACGCGTCCCAGGCCAGCTTATGGATCTGCTCGTCCCCCTCGCCCCGCCTGTGCGTCATCAGGATCGCGATATCGTCGCCCGTATAGCTGACGTAATGATCGAGAATCAACCGGGTTCCCTGCTCCGCGATGTAAGACCTAACGGTCTCGCGTAAGTGTTTCGAAGGCGAGACATGCCCTCCTACCGAGCCGATGTCCGCCTTAATGACACTGAGAGTCAGTTTCATGGCCACCCTTCCACCTGTCCGAAGTGCAAGCCGTATTCCATGGGGCCCCCGGAGCGGTGGAATCCGGTTTGCACCAGCGGAGGGACGGAGGGGGCCATGGCGTCCAAAGAGTTTCAATTCCATAGCGAAGCGCGCCAAAGCATCCTGAAAGGCGCCACCGTTCTGGCCGATGCGGTCCGGATCACGCTCGGGCCGAAATCGAAATGCGTGCTCATTGAAAAGAAGTTCGGCCGGCCTCTGGTCTGCGACGACGGCGTCACCATCGCCAAAGAGATCGAACTCAGGGACCCGGAGGAGAACCTCGGGGCCCAGATGATCCGGGAGGCGGCCGAGCGGACCGGCGACGCCGTCGGCGACGGAACCACCACCGCCACCCTGGTGGCTCACGCCATTCTGACGGACGGCGTGCGGAACGTAGCTGCCGGCGCCAGTGCGGTGGATCTTAAGCGTGGCTTGGCCCGCGGCCTGAAGGCGGCTGTGGGGTCTCTGCGCTCGCTTTCCCGCCCCGTCACGAGCAAGCGCGAAAAGGCACAGGTGGCAACGATTTCTGCGCACAATAACCCAATCATCGGCGACATGGTCGCCGAGGCGGTGGAAAGGGTCGGCGCAGACGGGGCGATCACTGTCGAGGAGTCGAAAACCACTGAAACCGTGCTCGAAATCGTCGAGGGCATGCAGTTCGACCGCGGCTATATTTCCCCGTATTTTGTTACGGATCCGGAGGCCATGAAGGTGGCTCTCGACGACCCGTTCCTTTTAATCCACGAAAAGAAGATCAGCAACCTGAAGGACCTGCTACCGCTTCTCGAGCAGATCGTCCACGCCGGCAAGCCGTTGCTGATTGTCGCCGAGGACGTCGAGGCGGAAGCGCTAGCCACGATGGTCCTGAACAAGATCCGCGGCACGCTGCCATGCGCGGCGGTGAAGGCGCCCGGCTTCGGCGACCGGCGGAAGGCCATGCTGCAGGACATCGCCGTCCTTACCGCCGGCGAACTGATCGCCGAGGAACTTGGCGTCCGGCTGGAGAACGTGACTATCGAGCAGCTTGGCAACGCCAAACGGGTGGTCATCGACAAAGACACCACCACTGTCGTGGGCGGTGGCGGGGACAGGGCCGCCATCGAAGGGCGCTGCCGCGAAATTCGCAAGCAGATCGAGGAAACCACCTCGGACTACGACAAGGAGAAGCTGCGCGAGCGTCTGGCCAAGCTGACCGGCGGTGTCGCCGTGATTCGCGTCGGCGCCCCGTCGGAGTCCGAAGCCAAGAAACTCAAGGAGGCCTTCGAGGATGCCATCAGCGCGACGAAGGCCGCCATCGCCGAAGGCGTGTTGCCCGGCGCCGGCCTTGCGCTGCTCCGCGCCATCGACGCGGTCGATGCTGAGGAAGCCAAATGCGATGAGGACGAAAAGACGGGCCTGCGAATTCTCAAGCGGGCCCTCGAGGCGCCCACACGTCAGATCGCCGAGAACTCTTCCCTCGACGCCGGCGTGGTAGTGGAGCGGATGCGCAAGGGCACCGGCAATTACGGCCTCGATGCCTCAACCGGCAAGTACGTCGACTTGATCGATTCGGGCATCATCGACGCAACAAAGGTTATTCGCGTTGCTCTCGAGAACGCCGTCTCGGTCGCCAGCACGCTGTTGTTGACGG
>JAJYKC010000373.1 GCA_021788955.1 Acidobacteriota bacterium | reverse complement strand
CACGTCGAAGCTTCGATGCGGGCGGCGGAGCAGGGGAGCCACGTGACGGGAGGGAAGCGGACTCCGTTGACCGCGGCGATCTCGCGGAATGAAGGTAAGAGTTGGACACTGCGCCACGACATCGAAGACGCTCCGGACGGCTGGTACTGCTACACGGCGATCTATTTCGACCGGGACCGGGTGTTGTTGGGGTTTTCGAGCGGCGGCCGCGGGTTGCCGTTGCTGTCGAAGGTCGACTTGGTGTCGTTTCCGATATCGGCTCTTTACGCCAAGCCGGCGGGGAAGTAGAAGGAAATGAGGCTCGCAAATCAGGTAGCTATTGTGACGGGCGCGGGGAGCGGCATCGCGCGGGCCATCGCGCTGCGGTTCGCGCGGGAAGGCGCCGCGGTTGTGGTCGACGATGTCAATCAAGCCGGCGGAGAGGAGACCGCGCGGCGCATCGAGGCCGCGGGTGGGCGTGGTCTGTTCGTGGCCGCGGACGTGAGCCGGGAGCAGGCCGTTCGGGAGATGGTGGCCGCAGCAGAGAAGGCTTTTGGCGCGCCGACAGTGCTTGTGAACTCGGCCATCTGTGGCTTGCCGGCCATCCTGGGCAATGAATGGACGCCGAATGTGGAGGTCGCGCTTCACGGGGCGTGGCATTGCATTCAGGCGGTTTGGCCGGGGATGCGGGAGGCGCGCCGCGGCAGCATCATCAACATTTCCAGCGTGAACGCTTTGATGGGCTTCGGGCGCGCGCACATCTATAGCGCGATCAAGGCGGGCATGATCGGGATGGCGCGTTCGCTTTGCGCGGAGGCGGGCCGCGACGGAATCCGTATCAACTGCATCTGCCCCGGCACGGTTATCACCGAGGTTTGGCAGGGACGGATTGCAGAGGATCCGGCGCTTTTGCACCGTCTTTCGCGGCTGTATCCGATCGGGCGCGTCGGCCAACCGGACGATATCGCCAACGCCGCGCTGTTTCTGGCCTCCGACGAGAGCTCGTTCATGACCGGAAGCGTGATGGTGGTCGACGGTGGGATTACCGCCGTCAACCTGGGTTTCGGGGAAGCGACGGAAGAGCCGTAGCCCGGCGCAGGATGATTCAGCTCAGTTCGAACCGGGACCGGCGCCGGGCAGGCGGCTCGCCGGCGATCCGGACTCGTCGGAGCCGACAGCCGGCCGAAAATCGCTGCCCGGCGCGCGAGGGGCACTCGCAGGCGCCAAAAATGGAGTCGACGGTCCCGAGTTGATACGCGCCGTGCCCCTCCGGGCGCCTCCGCACGCGGTCAAGACGAGCACGGCCGACAAAGCCGCGACCGAAGCGGCGTACTTCATAAAGTCCTCCCGGTTTCGCGACGTGCCCCGTTGCCGATCGGTTTCGACTCATGCGCCGGAGGGCACGAGGATGATCGAAGCGACGAATCAGGCGATGGTGAGCTCGAGCCGGGTTACCGAAGCCGGAGCGAAAGTGTACACAAGTTGCCCGCCGCCGCTTACCGGCGCGGTGACCGGTTCGACGGCGTGGGGATTGTCGAAGCTGTTGTGCGCGCGGATGTCGGCGGCCTTCAGCACTGTGGCCCGGCCGCCCGAGATGCGCGCGCCGCGCACGGCGATCTCCGCTTCGACTGCGGCGGCGTGATTGGCGTTGGTGATCGTAAGAACGGCCTGCTTGTTCTTCAGCGAGCACGAACCGGCGAGGGAGTAGAGGCCTTTGGCCTGCTCGGCTTCGAGACGCGGCGAAGAAATCTCCGTGCGCACCGACGTGGCGCCCTGGTGAGCCGCGTACATTTCGAAGACGGAGAAAATCGGCGTAGTAATGAACTTGCCGCCGGTGGCCAGGAACGACGAGTGAATGTTGTTGATCAACTGCGCGGCGTTGGCCATGGCGATCTTGCCGGCGTGCCGGTTAAAGATATCGAGCGTGAGTCCGGAGACGAGCGCGTCCCGCATGCTCGGGAAATAGCCGAACAGGAAGTTCGGCGCGATGTCCGCGGTCTTGTTCCAGGCGCCCCACTCGTCGACGACCAGCTTGAGCTGGCGGCGCTTGTCCACCTCGCCCATGATCCGCCAGTGCGTGCGAATCAGATCTTCCATGCGCACCGATTTCGCCATCATGGTGTACCAGTCCGCGGTGGTGAAATCGGTCGAACTGCCGTTTCCCGCAGTGCCCGCGTAGTAGTGCAGCGCCAGGCCGAAGACGTTGTGCAGCGCTCCCGGCCCCTTCTCGGTGAGTTTCGTGAGGAAGGTGCGCGTCCAGGCCGTGTCGCCTGAGTTGGGCCCCGAGGCGATGAAGTTGAGCGGCGTTGCGTAGCGGGGCACCCACTCGACGAAGCGGCGATACTCGACCGCATACTCGTCGCCGGTGAAGCCCCCGCCGCATCCCCAACTTTCGTTGCCGACGCCCCAATAGCGGACGTTGAACGGGTCGCGGTCGCCGCCCGCGGCGCGCAGTCCGGCGAGCGTGGTGGTTCCGGCCGGAGAATTACAGTATTCGATCCACTCGTCGAAGTCGCGCGGCGTGCCGCTGCGGAGGTTGGCGGCGAGATACGGCTCGGCGCCGGCCAGGCGGCAGAAGCGGACGAACTCGTTGGTGCCGAATTGATTCGGATCGTATTTCTGCGGGCCGTCCGGGCCCTTGGCCAGATAGTCGCTGGCGGCCCAGAAGTTCGTGCGGCGCGGCCGCTGCGCGCGTGGACCGACGCCGTCCCGCCAGTTGTAACTGTCGGCGAAACAGCCGCCGGGCCAACGGATCACCGGCGGCTTGATGCGGCGGATGGTTTCGACGAGCGCCTTGCGGATTCCGTCCACGTTGGGCACGTTCGAGTCCTCGCCCACCCAGATGCCATCGTAGATGCAGCCGCCCAGGTTCTCTGTGAAATGGCCGTAGATGTTCGGCGAAATGACGCCGATCGTGTCGTCGGGAATGATCTCCACCCGGCCGGCTGCAGCTAACGAAGTCCGGGCGGCGGCCATCGCCAGGCCCGACAGGATAAAGCTTCTTCTATGGATCGGCATCGCGCCTCCCTTTCCTTGTCTCAGGGGACACTCCACATTGAATCATCAGACGAACCTCTCCATCCAACGCTCTTCGAAGAGTGCCACCCGCTTTCGGTTACTGGGCTGTGATAGTTTACCGGTTTATGCCGGTCAGACTTGCGCTGGCGCTGTTGACCCTGTCCTCCCTTGGCGACGCCACGATCGCCGGCGCTGCTGCCCGGTTTTCCTGCGTCGCGGAGGGCCGGTAACGGAGACAATGCGCCGCATTTTTTGCACGATCGGCCTGATTCCATTTCTGGCCGTACAGTCGCAGGCGAGAGTCGTTCATGTGAGCGTCGAGGTGCGCGAGACGCCGGCCTACGCGCCGAATTACGAACGTCTGACGGGCCGGGTGTACGGCGAGCTTGATCCGGCGGACGCGAAAAACGGCATCATCAACGATATTCTGCTGGCGCCGCGCAACACGCGGGGCCGCGTTGAGTACTCGGCGACGTTCACGCTTCTGCGCCCGAAAAATGCCGCGGAGGCGAGCGGCGTCCTCTGGTACGAAGTGCCGAATCGCGGCAACTCGCCGCTCAATCCCAGGCCTTCCGCCGACGCGATCACGGCCGGCCACATTCTGTTGAGCAGCGGCTGGCAGGGCGACCTCGCGGCCAGACCCGGTCTGGAGACGATTACTGTTCCGATCGCCAGGAATCCCGACGGTTCGTCCATTACGGGTCCGATTCTCGCGAGGCTGAGCGATCTTCCGGCGCACGCGACGACGGCGTCGCTGACCAGTGGTTATGCCGGCTTGCACTATCAGTTCCCGGCGACGCTGGACACCGCAAAGGCGCTTCTCACCAAGCAGTCCTCCGACGATAGCGAACAGATTCCGATCGCCGCGAGCGACTGGGCGTTCGCCAATTGCGCCACCGCGCCCTTCCCGGGTGAGCCTGACCCCTCGCGAATCTGCCTGAAGGGCGGATTCGAGCCGGACATGCTGTACCAGTTGACGTTTACTGCGAAAGATCCGCTGGTGCTCGGGACCGGACTGGCCGCGACACGCGATATCGTTTCCTTCTTCCGCTACGACAGTACTGACGAGAACCCTGTAGCCGGAATAGTGAAACACGCGATTGCATTCGGCACCTCGCAATCCGGCAACTTCATTAAGACCTTTATTCACCTGGGATTCAATCAGGACGAAGCGGGACGCATCGTGTGGGACGGCGCCAATCCGAACATCGCCGCGCGGCAGACTCCGATC
>JAJYKC010000372.1 GCA_021788955.1 Acidobacteriota bacterium | reverse complement strand
GGCGGATGCCGAAGCCGCCGTCCTTGGCGTCTCCGAAGACGACTTTGGTTTTGGCCGTGAGCGTGATGTCGACGTCGACGATGCGGTTGGACGGGTCGGCGTAGAAGGTCATGCGGCGGTCTTCGAGGACGAGCGTGTTGCCGTGCGGATCGCGCCAGTTGAACGTCGTGTGGATGACACCCGAGCGTTTACCGCCTTTCGTTTCCTCGATGCGGTCGAGCGCGATGACGCCGCGGTTGGGCGTTTTGTAGGTGAACTCGTTGTTCCAGAAGTCGGTCTTGTTGACGTCTTCGTGCGCGAAGAACATGCCGCGCTGGTGGGGATGGTCATGGCTGCCATTGCCGGCCGGTTCCATGGGGAAGCCGCGCGTGATGGCGACGCCGGAAGCCGAGCGCATGGGCCAGACGAAGGGCTTGGCGTAATCTTTGGAGACGTAGAAATCGCCGAAGGGTTTGCCGTCGACGACGATGGCGATTTTGCCTGTCTCGCGGGTGATCTTAACTTGCGCGGAAGCCGCCGGGCCGAAGCAGACGAGGCCCGCGAGGGCGCACAACCAATGTGCCGGTTTCATCGAGGTTAGTGTATTGCATTCCTAGCCAGGGCGCGATGAGGCGGCGCGGAAGCGGCGGGTCCAGGTCAGTTCGCGGCCGCCTTGGAGGATGATGCGGCGTTCGCCGTGAAACCAGGGCTGCATTTCGCGGACGCGGTCGAGGTTGATCAACTCGGAGCGGTTTATGCGGAGGAACTGGTCGGGGTCGAGTTGCTGGGCGAGGTTTTCGAGCGTTCCGCGGACGGTATAAGTTACCGGACCGGAGTGTAACAGGATGTAGTTACGGTCCGCGGCGGCCCAGTCGAGACGCTCGACGGGGAGGAAGAGTTCGCGGCCGTTGGTCTGGACGAGGATGCGCTTGAGATAGCGACGGGGCTCGAGCGCCGGCGCGCGGGCGCGGCGTAACGCCACCTGTTCCTTGGCGCGTTCGAGAGCACGCTCGAACCGATCCGGGTCGACGGGCTTGAGAAGATAGTCGAGTGCTTCGGCTTCGAAGGCTTGCAGGGCGTACTCTTCGTGCGCGGTGAGGAAGACGACGTGAAACGAACGGGGCTCGCCAACCGAAGCAAGAGTCTGGAAGCCGTCGAGACCGGGCATCTGGACGTCGAGGAAGACGAGGTCGGGGCTGAGGGCGCGGATGGCCGCGGCGGCTTCCTCGCCCGAGCTGGCCTCGTGAATTTCGCCGATTTCCGAATCGTTTTCGAGAAACCGGCGCACTTTGCGACGGGAGGGCGGCTCGTCGTCGGCGATGAGGACGCGGATCATGTGCGGTAGGGGACGGCGACGGTGACGGCGAGGCCTCCGCCGGCGCAGTTGGAAAATTCCAGCGTGTGCTCGGAGCCGTAAAGCTGCTGAAGGCGCTCGACGATGTTGGAGAGGCCGGTGCCGCGGTGTACGTTGGCGTCCGGCAGCCCGCGCCCGGAGTCGCGCACGCAGACCTTGGTGTTGTCGCCGTCGCGCTCGGCGGTCACTTCGACGTTGACGGCGTTCGAGCGCGGGTCGGCGCCGTGGCGGATGGAGTTTTCCACCAGCGGCTGGAGCAGGAGGTGAGGCACCAGGGCGTTGCGGACGTCGGGGGCGATGTGGACGTCGACGCTGAGCTTGTCCTCGAAGCGCTGGCGCATGACGTCGAGATACAGTTCGAGGGTTTCGATTTCGCGGTCGAGCGGGACAACCTGCGCTTCGGAGTCGGCGAGCGTGGCGCGCAGGAGGGCGCTGAGGCGAGCGATCATCGAGTCGGCGCGGCGCGGGTCTTCATAGACGACGGAAGAAATAGTGTTGAGGGCGTTGAAGAGGAAGTGCGGCTGCAGTTGCAGGCGGAGGTTTTCCAGGCGCGCCTGGGCGAGCGAGGCCTCGAGTTGGGCGGCGCGGACATGGCGGTCGAACAGATAGAGGATGCTGACCATGAGCGTGTAGCAGACCACGTCCATGAAAAACTCCATCGGATAGCGGGCGGTCATGACGCCGTAGTCGTAGTGGCCGAGGCCGAAGAGCGGAAAAAGGAGAGAACGGAGCGCCCACATGAGCGACGTGTGGATGAGAGAGTAAGCGACGAGGGCGGCGGCGTGCAGCGGAAGGCGCGAAAGGAGGTTGGAACGGCGGATGGGGAACCGACGGGCGAAGCGCGCGACGAAGGGGAACAGCAGCGCCCCCATCCAGGCTCCGGTTAGCAGTTCGTTGATCAGCGGGTCGAGGAGCGAAACGTGCGCGCGATTGGAGGTGTATTCGAGATAGCGGTAACCGGTCAACAGGACGCCGATGGCGGTGAAATAGCCGAAGATAATGAGCGCGTTTTGAAGCCGCTGCTTCACGTTCCTCAGTATAGTGCGGGGCCCGGTGTGGGCGCGGCGCCGGAACCGCATAAGGGTTTGGCATAATCAGTGCAGAAAGGCTCGGGAGGCAGCTACGCGTTTCGCGGACAGGAGCACGGCCTTAGAGAACCTGCTCCGGCAAGCGCGCCGGCGGCAGGCGCGGCAGCTTGCGCTCGAAGCGCTGACGGACGTATTTGCCGTTGCGATGGCGGCGCTTGTGGTGCTTCTGGCGGCGGGTTTGCCCGGCCGGCCCGGAGTGTGGGCGGTGGCTACCGCCGGTGTGGCGCTGGGTTTCGCCGGATGGCGGGCGCGACGGGGCATCGGTTCGCGATTTGCTGCCGCGCGGCGCATCGATGAGCAATTACAACTCCATGACATGTTGGCGACCGCGGTGCATTTTCTCGATGCGGGCCCGGGCGAAGGTTCCGCCGAGGCGGTAGCGTACCAGCGGGCGCAGGCTGAGGAAGCGGCGCAGGCTGCGCGACTCAACCGGGCTTTGCCGCCGCGGCGGCCCCGCGCCGCGGTTGCGTGCCTGGCGCTGCTGGGCGTGTCCGTGGGCCTTATGTTCTTGCGCTACGCGACAACGCGGAAGATCGACCTGAGCGCGCCGTTGATTGCGATCCATTTTGAACGGGCGCCGGCGCCAGATCTGGCGAAGTTGGCGCGGAGCGGGCGCCGTTCCCGAAGCGGCGATCCGGTTGCGATGCCGCCGGTGCCGGGAGATCCAGCGTCCACGACGCAGGAAGGAATGGCGCAGACGCAGGATGCGCCGCCGGACGTGTTGAACACGGTTGACGAGCCCAACGTCGACAATTCGAAGGAGGGCGCCAAGGGCGCGGGGCAGGCCAAGGCGAAGGATGCGGAGGGCAAGGAGACGCCCACCGGTGCGAACCGGGATGGCACGCAGGCCTCCGATGACGATCGAGCCGGGGAAGGGAAGAAGGATGCCCGCACCGGCGACACACCGAGCAGGGATGGAGCGGCGCAGGAGGCCGGCCGGAAATCGTCGAATGCGAGTGCCAGCCCGAGCCTGATGCAGCGGGCGCGGGATGCGATGTCAGATCTGCTGGATAAGTTCAAGTCCGCGGCGCGCTCACAGGAAGGCGGCAAGGACGCCAAATCGGCGCAAGAGGGCAACCGTTCGCAGGGGCAGAAGCAGGCTGCGAACAGCGCCAACGGGTCGAGCGCGCTGAACCAGCAGGGGGCTCCGGATGCGAGCCAGCAGGGAGACGCGGCCTCGGTGGCCGGGCAAAAGGTGGATGCGGCGCAGGCCGGCACGGGCCGCGAGGGCGATAAGAACAATTCGCCGGAAGCGCAAAGCGGCATCGGCCGCGAGGACGGCAGCAAGGACACGAGGCTGGCCGAGGAGCTTGCGGCGATGGGCAAGATCAGCGAGTTGATCGGGAAGCGCTCGGCAAGCGTCACCGGCGAGATGACGGTTGAGACCAGTTCGAACGGACAGCAGCTTAAGACGCAGTATTCCGACCAGAAGGCGGCGCACACCGCGGCGGGCGGCATCGTGGACCGGGACGAAGTGCCGTTGGCGTATCAGACGTACGTGCAGCGGTACTTCGACCAGATTCGAAAAAACGCCCCGGCCGGCGCGCGAGCGGGAGTTGCAGGCGCGCAGACCGGGGCGTCCCAGTAACAAGCTCTGGGCAGGGGAGGGTTAGTGGTCCTGGCCTCCGTTTCCGTTGCCGCCCTGGTTGGAGGGCGCGGTTCCGCCGATGGCGACGGTGTCGTGCGCGGAGGCGTTGGGATGTGATTCGCCGTTCGGGGTCAGGACGGTGACCACCCGAGTGCCGGGCGTATCCGCCGTCGAGACCGTGACCACGGCGGTGAGTTGCGTGCCGTCGGGCGATACCTGGATGCCGGT
>JAJYKC010000371.1 GCA_021788955.1 Acidobacteriota bacterium | reverse complement strand
TCCGAGGCGCCGGGCGATCGCGGCCGCCCGCGCCATCGCGTCGGTGTCGTGCGCGTCCAGATGCAGCAGCCGGCCGCACGAAATCTTGTCCTCGGTAATCGACTCCGCCGTCAGCCGCAGGCAGTCGTTCCTCTGCCAGAGCACCGTCCGCTCTCCCGTGCTCTGGTCGATCAGGATGTAGGCCGTTTGATTCGGGCAATTGCTCCGGACCTCGACGTCGGACAGGTCGATTCCTGTGTCGCGCAGGCTTTCCTGTTGGATGCGGCCGCGCTCGTCGTCCCCCACCGTGCCGATATATTTCACTCGCAGGCCAAGTCTCGCGCAGGTCACCATGGCGCTCGCCACCTGGCCTCCGGGGCTGAACATCTCGCTCTCGAAGGGCGCCTTGCCGGCGTAGGCGGGAAACTTGGGAAGCAGGATCAGGGTGTCGGTCGCGTTCAGGCCGATCCCTACCACATCGAACTGGGGCATCAGACGAAGGATAACGCGCCGCGGCCCGCTTAATGGTTTCCGCGTATTTTCGCTATCGCCTCGCGCAGCGTCTCGAACAGGCACTCACGCCCGATCACGTCCGTCAGGGCGTGCCGGTCGAGGTCCTCCCGCAGATCCGACCCTACGTGTGCAAAGGCAAGCTTCACGTTCCTCCGGGCCAGCTCGCCGTGAAGATTGTTCACGTACCGCGCGGCCGTGTAGTCCAGGCGCGTGATGGGGCCGGCGTCCACGATGAACCACGGTGGGTCGCCGCCCTCAGGGCCAAGTAGCCCCCGGATCTCTTCGGAAAAGCGGTTGGCGTTGGCGTAGAACAGCGGCGCGCCGAAGCGGTAAATCACGACGCCCGGCTCCGACATCGCTCCGGGGACAACCGGCTCCCCCCTCCACTCACCTTTGGCGTCCTTCACCATCACCGCGGTGTGCGGCCTGTAACTGTGGTGCACGATCCGCAGTAAAGAGAACGTCATGGCCAGAATGATGCCCTCTTCGACACCTACCAGGACAACGGTCGCCGCGGTCCCGGCTGCCAGCGCGAACTCACCCGGACTCTCGCGGCGGATGTCCCACAGCGCCCGGAGATGGATCAAGCCAATGGCGATCGTAAACACCACTGCGCCCAGGACACACTGCGGCAGATATTGCAGCGGGTGCGTGAAGAACAGCAACACCAGCGCCACCACGCCGGCCGCGGCCAGGTGCGCCACCTGGCTCCGCCCTCCGGATCGCTCCACCATGGCCGTCTGCGTCGGGCTCCCATCCACGACGAAGGTTCCGGTAAGCGCGGCGGCGGCGTTGGCTGCCGCCAGACCCAGCAGGTCTGCATTCTCATCGAGCGCCTGCTGATGCCGCACCGCGTAAGCGCGGGCCGTCGCCGCGCTCTGCGCCACGATCATCACGACGCACGAACCGGCTACCGGTATCAGTTTCCCGGCGTCTTCCAGACGCATCCCGGGAAGATGGGGAATCGGCAGGCCGCCTGCCACTGCGCCTACAGGCGTGATGCCGTGGTGTGCGAAGTCGAACACCGCGCTTGCGGCGATCGCGCCCACCACAACCAGCAGCGGGCCGGGCAGCACCGGCGCGAAACGCCGGAAGGCGAGAATCGACACCACCACTGCGGCCGAGAGCGCGAGCGTAGGCACGTTGACATTCGAGAGTTCTCGGATCGCCTGTATCAACTGGCCAACCGTCCTCCGGCTCTGGATCTGGAGTCCGAGCATCTCGCCCAGCACGGCGATGCCGACCTGGAAGCCCACGCCGGTGAGAAAGCCTAACAGCACTGTTTGCGAAAGGAAGTCGGCGATGAAACCCAATTTCAGCAATCGCGCAACCAACAGCAGTGCCCCGCTGAGCAGCGCCACCAGCCCCGCCAGCGCGACGTACTTCTCGCTTCCCGCCGGCGCCATCCCCGCCAGGCCGCCCGCCAGAATCGCCGCGGTCGCCGAATCGGCCGCTACAACCAGGTACCGCGACGAGCCGAATGCCGCAAACGCCACCAGCGGCAACAGCAGCGTATACAGCCCGGTCACCACTGGCGTGCCCGCGATGCGCGTGTAGCCCAGCACCTGTGGGATATTCATCGCCGCCAGCGTCACCCCGGCGAGCAGGTCCTTCGGGAGCCGCGGCCAGTCCACGGGCCGCACGCTGGAGAACAGCCACGTGAAATTCTTCGTTCGCCGCGGTGTCGTTGGGGAGCCGTCACTCATTTGCGAATCCATGCCGGAGCGGCAAGAGCTACATCGCACAGCCGCCGGATAGTCTGTCTTTATTATGAGCAGAGGACACCCGCATTTGACACCATCCAAAGAAAATAGCTAAACTAAAGTGTTTGTAAGAACACCACGGAGATAAGTCTGTCTGTATGAAAACCAAATTCCCGTCCAAGGGGGAAGTGGTGCGCCAATGGCACGTCATTGACGCCGAGGAACAGGTTCTCGGCCGTCTGGCGAGCCGTGCGGCGATGCTGCTGATGGGCAAACACAAGCCCACTTACACCCCGTTCTTGGACACCGGCGATCATGTGATCGTCATCAACGCGGAAAAGGTGAAGCTCACCGGCCGCAAGGAAGAGCAAAAGGTCTACCGGCGCCACTCCGGCTACCCCGGCGGCCTCACCGAAACCAAGGCGCGCACGGTGCGCGCGGTGCGGCCTGTACGGCTGGTGGAAGAAGCGGTTGCCGGTATGCTGCCGAAAACCAAGCTCGGCAAGCATATGTACCGGAAGTTGAATGTTTACGCGGGTCCCAAGCATCCGCACCAGGCGCAGCAGCCGGTGGCGCTGGCCCTGTAGAACGGAAAGAATAAGAATGGCAGCGTTAGTTCAGCATCGTGGAACCGGCCGGCGCAAGACGTCGGTCGCCCGGATCATCCTGCGGCCCGGCAAAGGCGCCGTCACGGTGAATGGCCGGCCTTTTGAAGAATACTTCCCCAACGAATCGGCTCGCGCCCTCGTGCGTCAGCCGCTTCTGGCGGCCGAATCGTCGGACAAGTTCGACGTTCTCGTGCTCGCCAACGGTGGCGGCGTGCTCGGCCAGGCCGGTGCCGTCCGCCTGGGCATCGCCCGGGCTCTTGTCGAATTCAACTCCGAGCTGCGTCCGAAGCTGAAGCAACTCGGTCTTCTCACCCGCGACCCGCGCGCACACGAACGAAAGAAGTACGGCCAGAAGGGCGCGCGCAAGCGGTTCCAGTTCTCCAAGCGCTAACTACGCCCAAAGAACTCCCCCGTTCGGGGCGTCCCGGACGGGTTTTACATCCGTCACTCGCGAGGCCGGGCAAATTCCGCTTTGGGCCGCCCGATGCTTCGGCGTCCGGATGCGTGTCAACCTTTACGACCAGGCATAAGGAGGAACTTTGCCGTCGATTTCAATGAAAGAATTGCTCGAGGCGGGCGTTCACTTCGGGCACCAGACCAAGCGCTGGAATCCAAAAATGAAGGAATACATTTTTGGCGAACGCAACGGGATCTACATTGTGGATCTCCAGAAGACCTTGAAGCTGTTCAAGGACGCAATGCGCTATGTGGCCGAAATGGCTGCCCAGGGCAAGACCGTTCTGTTCGTAGGAACCAAGCGCCAGGCGCAGGAAGCCATCGCCGAAGAGGCTGGACGCTGCAGCCAGTACTACGTGAATCAGCGCTGGCTCGGCGGTCTGCTGACGAACTTCTCCACCGTGCAGCGCTCCATCAAGCGCCTCAAGGAACTGGATTCTCTTGCTGAGGAGTCCGGATACGAGGGCCGCGCGAAGAAAGAAGTCGGCCGCCTCGAACGCGAGCGCAAGCACCTGCAGCAGAACCTCGCCGGCATCAAGGAAATGCCGGGCCTTCCGGATCTGCTCTTCGTGGTCGACTCCAACAAAGAGTCGATCGCGGTGAAGGAAGCGAGGAAACTCGGCATCCCCGTGGTGGCGGTGGTAGACACCAACTGCGATCCGGATGAAGTCGACTACGTAATTCCCGGCAACGACGACGCGCTCCGCGCGATCCGCCTGTTCACCAACAAGGTCGCCGACGCGGTGATCGAAGGCCGCGCGCTGGCGACGGAGCAGGACTTCACTGCCGCCTCCGTTGTCACTGAAGAGGCCGCCACGCCGGACGAATTCGCTTACAGCCAGTTCGATCCGCAGCAGCTTGACGAACTGATGCAGGAGAGCCTCTCGGACGAGGATCTCCCCTCGATGTCGCTTCCGCGCAAGGGACCCGCTTCGGAAACCCCCGCGGAAACGCCGGCCACAACCACCGGCGAACTGTAGCTTTGAGATCG
>JAJYKC010000370.1 GCA_021788955.1 Acidobacteriota bacterium | reverse complement strand
GCATGGTTCGGCACATAGTCGAGGTCGCACTTCGGATCCGGCTCGTAGAGGTTGATCGTCGGCGGCGCAATCTGGTCCCGGATCGCCAGCACCGTAATCCCCGCCTCCAGTCCGCCCGCTCCGCCCCGCAAATGCCCCGTCATCGACTTCGTCGAGCTAACCGCCAGCTTCTTGGCATGTTCCCCAAACGCCCGCTTCAGCGCGAACGTCTCCATCCGATCCCCAATCGGCGTCGACGTCCCGTGCGCGTTCACATAGTCGATCTGCTCGGGCGCCAGCCTCGCGTCCTTCAGTCCGTTCCGCATCACCCGGTACGCCCCGTCCCCGTCTTCCGAAGGACTCGTGATGTGGTACGCATCGCCGCTCATCCCGTACCCGACGATCTCGGCCACAATCGGCGCGCCGCGCTTCACCGCCTGCTCCATCTCTTCGAGCACCAGCACGCCCGCGCCCTCGCCCACAATGAACCCGTCCCGGTCTTTATCCCACGGCCGGCACGCATGCTCCGGATCGTCGTTCCGCTGCGAAAGCGCCCGCATCGCCGCAAACCCGCCGATCCCCAGCGGCGTAATGCAGGCTTCCGCCCCGCCGCAGATCATCGCGTCCGCATACCCGTGCTGAATCAGCCGGAACGAATCCCCGATCGAGTGCGCGCTCGTCGTGCAAGCCGTCGCCGTCGCCGAATTCGGCCCCTTCGCCCCCGTGCGGATCGATACGTACCCGCTCGCCAGGTTGATGATCGTAGCCGGAATGAAAAACGGGCTCAGCCGGCTCGGACCCTTCTCGAGCAGCGTCTTGTGCTCCCGCTCGATCACCTCGAACCCGCCGATCCCGCTGC
Organism: Acidobacteriota bacterium; assembly: GCA_021788955.1. The sequence continues at coordinate 3,418 of JAJYKC010000370.1, read as the reverse complement.
CGATGTATACGCCCGTCTGCTCCGCGTTCTCCGGCGTCACCTCGTACTTCGACGCCGCCATCGCGAACTCGCTCGCCGCCAGCGCAAACTGAATGAACCGCGCCGTCTTCTTGATCTCTTTCCGCTCCACATACAACAGCGGATCGAAACCCTTCACCTCGCCGGCGATCCGGCAGTTGTACTCCGTCGCGTCAAACTGCCCGATCGGACCAATGCCATTGCGGCCTTCGCGAATCGCCTGCCAGGTCTGCTCCGTCCCAATCCCCACCGCGGAGACCAGGCCCACCCCGGTTACTACAACTCTGCGCGCCAAACGTCAGGCTCCCCGCCCCTACTTCTTCTTCTTCGCCTCGATGTAGTCGATGGCGTCCTTCACCGTTCCGATCTTCTCGGCGTCTTCGTCCGGAATGTCGATCTCGAACGCCTCTTCAAACGCCATCACCAGCTCGACGATGTCGAGCGAATCGGCGCCCAGGTCGTCCACAAACGACGCCGTGCTGTCCACCTGGCTTTCATCGACGCCAAGCTGCTCTACGATAATCTGCTTTACTTTCTGTTCAACTGGCATGAATCCTCCCAATGCGCACCGGTCGCCCCTCGGGAGGCTCCCGCGTACGCCTCTTCGGCAATAGCTACAAACCCATTGATTCTAGCGATCCCGCCACGTTACCGCAACTTCCCGCTCACCCGCGCACAGGGCAGCCGGGGGCGTCAGCCGCGCGGATCCGTCGTGCGCGATCAAATAATTGTTGTAGCATGGGTTCAACCTTGCCTTCCGCTCCCCGCATCCCCCGGCTTCTCCTCGGCCTCATCGCTTCCCCCGTTTGGATGCTCGCCGCCTCTTCCACGGCGCAAACTCCTCCCGGTCCCGAGCTCACCCGCCTCCTCTCCGGCGTCGGCACAGACGCCGGCCGCTTCCGTAGCGGAGCCCCCGCCTACCTCGGTACCGAAACCTGGACCGAATACTCCACCGCCGCCCCCCACAAGCCCGGCAAACGCCGCCTCCACTTCGGCCTCCCGCCCAAGCCCAAAGCCGAATCCACCGCCACCGTCACCCGCCAGATCGTCTCCCTCTACGCCCTCGCTCCCATGAACCGCCGCGCCGAGTCCCTCTTCGAATTCCGCCAGGTCCTCTCCGTCAACGGCAAACCCACCGGCGACCCCGCCCAACTCCGCCAGCAATTCATCGACGCCCTCACCTCCGAAAACGACAAACGCCTCCGCCGCCTCCGCGACAACTTCGAAAATCAGGCCATGTCCGGCATCATCATCGACTTCGGCCAGCTCATCCTCCTCTTCACCCGCCCCCGCCAGAAACAGTACTCCTACACCCTCGGCCCCACCGAACACATCGGCGCCCTCACCGCCGCCCGCATCGAATTCACCCAGAAAACCGGCGGCCAGGGCCTCCACATCACCGAACCCGGCCGCGACCAGGAAGACACTCCCCTCCACGGCCAGGTCATGGTCTCACCCGCCGACGGCTCCGTCCTCCAGATCCGCCTCCTCGCCGACCGCAAGCTCGACACCCACCAGATCCACGACGAAGCCCAGGTCGACTACACCCACATCGCCCCCCACGCCATCGTCCCTGTCTCCGTCGTCCACCGCCGCACCGAAGACGGCAAAACCCTCTACCACGACGTCTTCACCTACTCCAACTGGCAGCCCCTCGGCACCCCGTCCCACCACTAACGCTTCCCCCGCGCGACCTCCCACTTCATCTCCTCCGCCCACTGGAACACCACCCGGATCGACGCCTCTTACGCGCAGGCCAACTCTCGTGGGGGTGCGATCTCCACCCTGGTACGCAGCCGGACATTGAGAGCATCGAGTATCTTTACAGCCCGTTCAAGGGTTATGCCAAAATACTCATTTCGCTCATCCCGCGACACCTGCGATTCATGCACATTGAGGCGTTTCGCCAGCTCACGCTGCGACATACCCTGAGCAATCCGCAGCGAAATCAGCAGGTGCCCAAACCCCCGGAAATTCTCCAGTTCCTCGAACTCGCCCCGCTTCAGCCGTTCGTAGCTCTCGACCTCCTCCTTCAACTGAAGGTGAAACGACTCCATCGGATCGATCACCCGCTTGATCTCTTCCTCGCTCAGACCGGCTTCCTTGAGCCGCACCCGGTGATCGGCAAGCCGCTGCCGCTCGTCTGCCACACGAGCCGATGCCTCTTGATACTCGGCTTCGTTGCGAATCATGACTCACCTCCATGCTTGATTTTCACAATGCCCCTCGGTTTGCCGTTGCGGCGGCACTGGCGGAATGCGGAAGGGAACTCCAGTTCATTGCCGTATTTATCGAAAATGCCGCAACCGATTCCTAACCCCGGCACGTGCGGATAGAGTTCCACCCTGTACTGATGCCACATGGGCAACTGCTTCTTCGGGTAGCCGCGATACGGTTTGCGCGATGCCGGGTCCCATGTCCAAATCTTCGAGGGGTCCAGCAGGTTGAGCCGGCGAGATAGCTCCCCGGTGATCAGCGGCTGCGGATCGCGGACAAAATACCCATCGACATCGTTGGGATGGTCCTTGTCTTCGGCGAAAGATCCGTCGGCATAGACCTCTTTAACGCCAACGGCCCAAAGCTGGCGAGTAAGAATCTCAAGATTGCTCACGAGCTTCGCTCGCCACGACGCGTCCCAATTCGCCTGTTTTCCCGCGCCGCCCGCCACCAGAACCGAGCGGTGCAGTTCCGCGAAGGAAACCTCATAGTCGCCAGGCGGCAGAAGACCGTCCGCATCGAAATCCGGGATCATCTCCCCGCCCGCACCATGCGCATCCATTAACAAATTAGCCTAGCTTAACATTCACGTCAAGCCGCTCGATCCCGACTATGATGCGCCCCGAGATGGCGTGGGTTGCCACCGATATTGGTGTGTCCGGCTCTCATCGACGATGGAATACGGGAGCGCCGTGTCGATCCAGTTCACGCGGGCGAACGGACCCTCCGACGGCGCCGTCCTCCAGACCCGCCTCTTCGCAGGCCGCCAGGTCGACTACACCGCCATCGCCCCCACGCCATCGTCCCCGTCTTCAACTGGCAGCCCCTCGGCCCTCCGTCCCACCACTAACGCTTCCCCCGCGCGACCTCCCACTTCATCTCCTCCGCCCAGTTGAACACCACCTTGATCTCGTGCACGCCCCGCGCCTGCACCGCATCCTGAATCGCCAGAAACCGCCGCCCGTCCCGCATCACGTCGTAGTCATGAAACGCCATCCCATACCCGCCCTCCGACACCAGCCGCGCCGAGCCCACCACGCTGGCGCGCGCCGAATCAACCGGCGCCACCATCAGCCTTCCCCCATTGGTGTAAAAAATCTCATGCCCATTCCGCGACCACACCGGCATCACCCCGCCCCCCTCCGACACCTGCCCCCTCTCGCCCGGCCCGGGATACGGCTGA
>JAJYKC010000369.1 GCA_021788955.1 Acidobacteriota bacterium | reverse complement strand
ACAACTCGGGCCCAAGCTGTCCCCAGAGTTCCAGCCCGGCGTCTGGGAAGCGGCGCATGATAACTTCCGCCAAGTGCCTCCCGTGAGCGTACCCAAACCGAGTCAGGACAGTTCTCGCCGCACGCTCTCCCAGGGTCTGGATCAATTCCCGACGCAGCAGGCCGAATGCCGCCGCATCCCAAACCAGCATGCGGTTGCCGGCCACCCGTATCTCTCCCGACGCCGGATCGAATTCCACCAGGTTCAGAAAGCCCGGAGTCTCTTCCTTCTGCGAGTCCACCATTTTGAACGATACCTATTTCATTTTAGTGGGACAGCGGGGCTAACGCCAGCACAATGCGTAGTGTTTTCTTCGACTTACGCTTTGGCGCGATGCGTGCACCCTTGAGCGTCCGAAACAGAACCAAAAGGAGGCTGCCTTGAGAGATCTAACGCCAGCAACCCTGGAAGCGCAATCCGAAAAGCCCGTAGCCACTTCCATTCCCACGAGCCACCGAGGTCTCGCCAAGGTGCTCCGCGTGGTTCTCCCCGCAGCCGCGATCCTGCTCCTCATGCTCTGGATAGCCGGGACATTCCGTCACGGAGTGATTCACGGCGCGGTGCAGCCGGCTCCCGAGGAAACCGCCGCCGGCCTGGCGACCGCCACGGTCACTCTGCAAACGATCCCCGCCGTGACCGAATCCGTTGGCACTGTCCAGGCGGAACAACTCGCGGCGGTGACTTCCCGGTCGGTGGCCAACATCCTGGAAATGCGCGTTTCCGCGGGCCAACACGTCGAGAGCGGCGAGATGCTCGTGGTGCTCGACGGCCGGGATCTCCGCAGGCGGGTCGAGCAGGCGCAGGATGCGGTGCGGAGTGCCGAGGTGACGCTCGCCCAGGCGCAGTCCGACTACCAGCGCGACAAGCCGCTCTTCGACCAGCAGGTCATCACGCCCTACGATTTCGAGCACACTCAAACGAATCTCAAGATCGCGGAAGCGAATCTGCACCGCCTGCAACAGGCCGAGCAGGAAGCCGACGTGAACCTCTCCTACACGATCATCCACAGCCCATTCACCGGGGTGATTGTTGACAAAGTGGCGAACGTCGGCGACTTGGCCGCGCCCGGCAAGCCGCTCGTCACAATATACGAGCAAGGTCGCTTATGGCTCGAAGCGAGTGTCCCCGAGGAGATGCTGGCGCGCATCCACATCGGCGAATCGGTGGCCTTGCGCATCGATGCCCGTAACAGGGAGTCGCGAGGCAAAGTAGTTCAGATTGTCCCCTCCTCCGACCCGACCACCAGAACGGTGGCGGTTCGGGTCCATCTGGATGACACGCGCGAGATCGTCCCCGGAATGTTCGGGCGCCTGCTGCTTCCCGAGGCGCCTGAGCAACTGCTGACGATCCCCGCTATGGCCGTGATTCGCGCCGGCCAACTCACCATGACGGACATCGTCGAACGCGGTCACGTGGAGCGCCGAACGGTGCAACTTGGACGCGCCCTCGGCGATCGGTCCGAAGTTCTGAGCGGTCTCACCGCCGGGGAAACCGTTGTTGTCCGAAGCGCTACTGCTCGCGCAAAGGAGACGTTATGACCGAGGCTCGCGAAACATTCACCATCCGCATCGTCCGGAAGTTTCTGCAATCGGACCTCTCGATGGTGTTCATCCTGATGTCGCTCGCCGCGGGCGCGATCGCCCTGGTGGTGACGCCTCGCGAAGAAGAACCCCAGATCACAGTAGCCGCGGCGAACGTGATGGTTTCGTTTCCCGGCCGCACTTCCCAGGACGTGGAGCAACTGGTTTCCACGCCGCTTGAGCGGATGCTGTGTCAGATTCCCGGCGTCGAGTACGTCTACTCCCGCTCCATGCCGGGCCAGAGCATCGTGACCGTGCGGTTCTACGTGGGGCAGCCTCTGGAGCCCAGCTATGTGAAGCTCATCCGCAAGCTCAACGAGAACATGGACCGGACCGTGCCGGGCACGGCGGCTTGGATCGTCAAACCGATCGATGTGGACGACGTCCCGATCGTCACCTTCGCGCTGACCAGCGGCGCCCGCGACGATTACTCGCTCCGCCGGATGGCCGATGAGCTCGTCAGCCGCTTGCAGGGAATCCCGAATGCAGGCGTCGCTTACGTGGTGGGCGGCCGCCCCCGCGAACTGCTGATCCGCCCTTCCGCCGCCCGCATGGCCTCATACCGCATTTCGGCGCTGGATCTGAGCCACGCGATCCAGGCTTCGAATTCCAGCGTGCTCGCCGGCGCCTTCGACCGCAATGACCGGGACGTGCGTGTCCAGGCTGGCCAGTTCATCTCGGGTGCACGAGATTTAGAGAACCTGGTGATCGGCGCCTGGAGCGGCCGTCCCGTATATCTGCGCGATGTCGCCGATGTAACTGACGGCCCCGGCGAGTTTCTCGACTACGTCCGCTTCCACCGCGGGTTGGCTTGGGATCACCCCAAAGAAGAGGGCGCGGCCGGCACCATGATCGGCGCTGGCACCACTCCGGCCCCGCCCAAGTATGCCGGCCAGCCCGCCGTGACCATCGCGGTTGCCAAGAAGCATGGCGCCAACAACGTCTGGGTCGCCGAAGATCTTCTGAAACGGATGGAGGAGTTGAAGAAGGAGATTCTCCCCACCGACGTGCAAGTGGTAGTGACGCGAAATTACGGCGTCACCGCCAATGACAAGTTAAAAGAGCTCGAACAGGGCATGTTCGTCGCGATCGCGGTGGTGATGGCGCTGCTCGCCATCGGGCTGGGTTACCGGCAGGCGCTCGTGGTGGCGATCGTCATTCCGTGCGTCTTCGGCCTGACGCTGATCGTCAACTATTTTCTCGGCTTCTCGGTCAACCGCATCTCGCTGTTTGCTCTGACCGTCGCCCTGGGTCTGTTGGTCGACGACCCTATTGTGGACGTCGAGAACATCCACCGCCATTTTCGGATGCGCGGCAAGTCGACGGCCGAAGTCGTGCTGGAGGCGGTGAATGAGGTCCGGCCCCCGCTGATCGCCGCCACATTCGCCGTAATGCTGTCCTTTCTGCCGCTCTTGTTCGTCACGGGCATGATGGGGCAGTATCTTCGCCCTATGGCGGCCGACATTCCCGTCACCATGCTGATGTCGCTGGTGGTTTCCTTCACCATCACGCCGTGGCTGGCGTACAAGCTGTTGAAAGGTCACACGGCGCGTGAATCGGATGAAGAAAAACACGAGTCCGCTTCGATGCCGCAGCGATTCTTCCGACGAACGCTGATGCCAATGATCCACCATCCGCGGCGCGGCCGTCTATTTCTGCTGCTGGCCATGGTGCTATTCGCCGGCAGCGTGATGCTGACATTGACCCGCCACGTCCGGTTGAAGCAGCTCCCTTACGACAACAAGGACGAAATGCTCCTGGTCCTCGACATGCCGATGGGCACCACCCTGGAGCGTACGGATGCCGCGGCCCGCGATTTCGAGCATTACCTGGATTCGGTTCCCGAGGTCACGGATTTCGAGACGTACGTAGGGACCGCCTCGCCGGTCGATTTCAACGGCCTGATGCGCCAGTATTTCCTGCGACGGGCGCCCAACCGGGCGGACATCCGCATCAACCTGATTCACAAAACCGAGCGGGCCTACTCCAGCCACGCGCTCGCGCTCCGGCTTCGCGGCGACCTGACAGCCATTGCGCAACGCGACGGGGTGAAACTCAAGATTGTCGAACTACCGGCCGGACCTCCGGCGATGTCCACGGTCGTTGCCGCCATCTACGGCAATCCCACGAACTCGTACGAAGACCTGATCGAAGCCTCGGCCGTCGTGAAGGCGCGGCTACGGCGCGAGCCGGGCGTCGTCGATGTCGACGATACCGTCGATGAAGACCAAACCGAGTACGTGTTCGACGTGGACAAGCAAAAGGCCGCCCTCAACGGGGTCTCTACGGATGAGATTGCTCGCACGGTAGCGCTTGCCCTTGGCGGCCAGACTGTAGGGGACGCGCAAGTTCCCCATGAGCGGATGCCGGTGAGGATCGCGCTTTGGTTTCCCCGGGCCGAGCGGTCTGGTTTGGTCGACCTGGCCCGCATCTACGCCAAGGGAGCGGGAGGGAGCCTGGTGCCCATGTCAGAGTTGGGCGCATGGCGGACCACACTCGAAGACAAGACGATTTATCATCGCCAGCTTCAGCGAGTCGTTTACGTCCTGGGCGAGATGGCGGGAAGGCCGCCGGTCGAGACCATCCTCGACCTCAATGCCGATGAGGTCGGCAACCACCCGCAAGCGTTCCTGGATACACAGGCGCA
>JAJYKC010000368.1 GCA_021788955.1 Acidobacteriota bacterium | reverse complement strand
ACTCACTCCATTGAGGGGCACCGCGATTTCAATTCGTGAAATGCCGCCGCGGCTGTAAGTCTTCTGCGAAGCGGAGCCCCGATCTACCAGACCTCGACCAGAAATTCTTGGCTGGTGAGGCGCGTGCGGCCGTTCAGAAGCATGTGTGAGCCCGGTTATCTTCGGACGATCCTGAAGCAAGCTGGAAGTTGGCACGGGTTCGGGTTCCGGACAAACCGAAAACTGGGATTCCTCCCGAGTCGGCGATGATCTGCCGGGAATCAGTCGGCAAAATCCGCCGATTCGGTTTTACGGCCAGGCGAAAGGGGTGCCGCTCGAGCAAGGCCCTTGATCGCGGCCCTAACACGGATTTCTCACGTGCGTAAGCACGGAGACGTGTGGTTGCATCAAATACCCAATCGCGATGGCGAACCTCTGTGGCCTCGCGGTGCTCGTCCATTTTGTTTAGGCTATCTGCTGCCCATAGCTCACGAACGTCGCCAATTGGGAAATCGTCTGATTCGGAGTCGAAGTCTCGAAACGGATCAAAAAGCGGGTTGCTCGGCTCGAGCCGGTAATAACGAGCGACGACAGTCCGACATCCCTCGGCCAACCCCACTCGCTGCTCATGCAGGCCGCCGAGCAGTTCGGCGAGCGCTTCCCATTGCTGCTTATACAATTCCTCCATCGTCGCGCCAGTGGAGATAGTAGCTCAGTGCCAGTTCCGTCCGAACCGCAGATGTCCCATCAGCCGCGCCGCGTGGGTCGTCGCAAGGCCGGGAGCAATCCCTCGGGATGCATAGTTCGGAAGCCGCAGGTCCTCCGCCCCGACTCTGCCCCGCCCTCAAGCCCCCGCCTTCGGCTCCCGAACCGTTCTTTCTACCGGTTCGAGCGCCACGCCGGTGGCCTCGCTCAAGCCGAGATCCTCAATCCGGCGCAGCGCCGGGGTAAGGCGCGTGTCCCAGCTCGCGACGCTCTTGTTGTAAACCTCGACCGCTTTGCCCAACTGGCGGCCCGCGTCCACGTAGGCTTCCTGGAAAACGGACAAACGCTGAAGAAATTCTCCGGCCACGCGGCGGATCTCTTCGGCGTTGCGCGCCAACTGCTCCTGCCGCCAGCCGAAAGCCGCGCCGCGAAGAATCGAGATGAGCGTCACCGGCGTGGCGATCAGCACGTTTTTTCCAAGCGCATCCTCAATCAGCGACGGCCGGTGCTCGACCGCGACGCTGAAGAAATGGTCGCCCGGAAGAAACAGAATCACCAGTTCGGGAGCGGGCTGAAGCTGGCTCCAGTATTGTTTCGCGCCAAGACGGTCGACGTGCCCGGCCACCTGCTGCGCGTGCCGGGCAAACAGCTCGCGGCGCTCCTTTTCGCCGGGGGCTTCCAGCGCTTCCAGATACGAAGACAGCGGGGCCTTCGAATCGACGGCGAGCGAGCGGCCGCCCGGGAGGTGGACGATCATGTCGGGCCTCAGCCGGGCTCCGGAATCCGTGTCGAACGTAGCCTGCTCGGTGAAGTCGCACTGCGCCACCATGCCAGCCAGTTCGGCGACGCGGCGCAGCGTGATTTCGCCCCAACGCCCGCGCGCCTGCGGGGAGCGGAGCGCGGCGGCGAGCGTTCCGGTTTCCGACATCAGTTGCTGCAATTGCCGGTCGAGTCCGGCCAGGGTCCGCGCGCGTTCCTTGTCGAGTTCGCGGACCTGTAGATCGAGGCGGCCGAGCGTCTCGCCGATCGGCTGCACCACCCCTTCGATCTGGCTGTGCCGCTGCGCCAGATCCGCGGTGAGACGCGAGCCGAGGGCGTCAAGCGTGGTGCGGGCAGCATCGAGAAAGGCGCTTTGGGTCGAGCGCATGGCGGCGTCGGCGGCCGCCTGAAATCGGGCTTCCATCTGCGTGGCGGCAGTTTCGGCGAACTGCCGCGCTGCGTCCAGGCGTTCCAGCCGGGCGCGCATCCATAACCATGTCAGCAGGGCGCCGAGCGCGAGCCCGGCCGCGAAAAGCAACGAAGGCAGCACAACGCTTTTCAGGATAACGGCTTGTAGAGGGTGTGCGTTACAGGAAAATCATCGTCGCCAGATAGCCGAGGCCCGCGCCCAGAATCGCGCCCGCCACCACGTCGCTCAGGAAATGCATGCCGAGCAGGATGCGGGAGATGGCGATCGACACCGCGAAGAACATCAGCGGAAAGACCAGCGACGGATAGAACTGGCTCAGCGCAATCGACACGGCGAACGCGGTCATGGTGTGGCCGGAGGGGAAAGAGAACTGATCCGGCGGCAGCAGCGTCGCCCAGCAGTGCGGCTCCACGTGGCAGGGACGCCGGCGTCCGGCTACGCGCTTAAGGCGATGAAACAGAAAGACGCTGAGAACGGCGGCGATGCCGGCGGCGCTATCGGCCTGCAGGCGCTCCCCACCACCGAAAGCGAGAATGATGAACCCGATGAGGCCCCAGAGCCAGCCGTCGCCGGCGCGGGTGGCGCCCAGCGCCCAGAAACGGATCCAGCGCGGAGCATGCCAGTTGTTCGCCAGACGCATCAGGCTTTGATCGCGGGCCGTGATGAAGCGGAACATACCGAATTGCTCCCACTTTCAGTGTACGGCCTGCGTATTACAAATATTTGACTCCCCCGTGAAAATTGGGTGCAACAGTTTCACGGAAGAATGTTTCGGATTTTGGTCTTCCAGCTACCGGGAAGCCAGAATTCCGCGCCCCGGGTTCGCGCCGTCGACGAAATCGCCGTGGCGGATCACGGGCGTGCCCCCAACCAGAACGTACTCAATTCCCGCCGAATATTGGGCCGGCTTCTCAAACGTCGCCTTATCGATGACGGTGTCGGGGTTGAACACGGTGATGTCGGCGTCCATGCCGGCTCCGATGCGCCCTTTCGTTCGCATCGCCGGCGACATTTTCTCCAGCCGCTCAGCCGGCATGAGGGTCATCCGCCGGAGCGCGTCCATCAGCGTCAGCGCGTGCTTTTCGCGGACGTAGTAGCCGAGCACGCGGGCGAAGGTTCCGGCGCTTCGAGGATGTCCGGTTCCGTTCACCATGAGCCCGTCGCTCGCGAACATGACGTTGTGGTTCGCCATCCCCTCGCGCACCACTTCTTCCGGAATCGAGTGGATGATCACCCACCCTTCCTGCTTCCGGTATTTCTCGAATGTCTCTTCGGTGAGCCGTTCTCCCGTAGCCGCCCACTGCAGGCCGTCGTAGGAGATGCCCAGGCGCTGCTGCCAGCCGGGGTTAAACACCGCGGATTGGAGCGACGTCGAGCCCGCCGTGTAAGGGTACATCTCGGTGGTCACATCGAGCCCATGCGCGCGCGCCCCGTCGATCATCCGCAGGCAGAGCGGCGTCTGGCGGAGGGCCATGCTGGTGATGTGAACGATGTGCAGGGAAGCCCCGGTCGAGACCGCATCGGCCAGAACTTCATCGACCGCGTCCACGACGCCGGGTTCGCCGTTGCCGTCGAAGCGCATGTGCACGAAGCAGGGCCGCTTCCAGTGGCTCGCGATTTCGAAGACCCGGAAGATCTCCTCCCGCGTCGTTTTCGGCACGTAGGCGATCCCGATGCCGATGCCGAGTCCACCATCGGCAAGCCCATCGGCCACATCGTCCAGAATCTGCCGCTGTTGCGCCGGGTCCGGCGCTTCTTCCACCGCCTTGTCGCGCGGCAGCAGCTTACCGGTATCCCCGAGCACCGCCATGGTCGACGCCAGAAAACCGGAAGAAGCGCCGAAGTTCACCAGCGACTTCCCTGCCCTCGCCTCATACCACGGCTTGATCGGCCACGCGCCCACTTCGAGTTCGAGCGCCGTGGTGACGCCATCGTGCGCCTTGTAGCGATAGTTTTCTTCGTCCTGGCCGTGCGAGTGAAGATCGATGAATCCCGGCGCCACCACGAGGCCGCGCGCGTTGATGGTCTCGCGGCCCTTGATGTCGTCCGCGGTCACGACGGCGATCTTTCCGTTCCGGATCCCGACGTTGCGGATGGCGTCAAGGTTGGTTGCCGGGTCCATTACGCGGCCGTGCAGGATCGCGATGTCGTAAGTTTGTGCCAGCGCCGGTGCACAACAGGCCAGCAGGAAAAGCAGGGTTCTCCGCGTCATGAATCGAAGTGTAACGCCCGTGCCGCGGCTACGGCATGAAGGCAACGCACACCGGCGATGCCAAGGATATCTTCGCGCCCGTGGGGGTAAGCTTGCCCGAAGCCGCGTCGGCGCGGAAGATCACCACCGAATCCGAGTTCTGGTTCGCCGCGAACAGGTAGCGGCCCGTGGGGCCGAGCGCGAAGT
>JAJYKC010000367.1 GCA_021788955.1 Acidobacteriota bacterium | reverse complement strand
CCCTTTTCGAGTTTCAAGAGTATGGAGGAATTGCGGTGGGCGTCACTGGCGCACCAGCGATATTTGGCGACGCTGTTTGCCTTGTTTGCGGGACTGGCGTTGCTGCTGGCCGCAATCGGCGTTTACGGGCTGGTGGCGAATTCGGTGACGCAGCGGACGAGGGAACTGGGGATCCGCATGGCGCTGGGGGCGACGGTGCTGAACGCGATTGAGGCAGTCGTGCGGCCGAACCTGGGGCTGGCGGCGGCTGGCGCGGGGGTTGGGGTGGTGCTTGCCTGGTTTGCGGCGCGGTTGATTCAGGGCCTCGTTTGGGGCGTGCCGCCGCACGATCCGCGGACGGTGGCGCTGGCGGCGGGGATGATGGTGGTGCTGAGCGGCGTGGCGAGCCTGCTTCCGGCGCTGCGGCTGACGCACCTCGATCCGGCGCGGGTGCTGCACGAGCAATGACTGCAATTTGGCTGATTTACGGGGTGTTGCACGGGTTCGTTGCATCGCGGGATAATGGGAAAGAATCCAATCCTCCGGGAGAGCAAATCAGATTTTTATGGTGCAACTGACCGAACGGGCCGTTGAAAAGGTAAACGAGATTATTAACACCCAGAACCCGAAGCCGAACGGGCTGCGGATTGCAGTTGTCGGCGGAGGGTGCTCGGGGTTCAGCTATTCGATGGCTTTCGAGAACAGCCCGGGACTGCTGGACAAGACCTATAAGTTCGGCGAGCTGAGGGTGTTCGTGGACCAGGCCAGCATGCTGTATCTGGACGGCGCCGAAGTGGACTACGTGGAGACGCTGGAAGGTTCGGGCTTCAAGTTCAACAACCCGAACGTGAAGAGCACCTGCGGCTGCGGCAGCTCCTTCAGCGCGTAAGCAGCGGAAAGCTTCCTTAAACGGATGAACCGCACCGGAGCCGTGTCGTCGCTTGACGAACTGCTCACCGAGCAGGTGAATCCGGCTTCCGTTGGCATCGATAGCAAGCCGACGCTCGAAATCCTCACTATCATGAACGAGCAGGACGCGGGCATTGCCGCGTCCGTGCGCGCCGTACTTCCGGACATCGCCAGGGCGGTAGACCGGATTGTGGCGTCGTTTCAGGCAGGCGGACACCTGTTTTATATCGGCGCGGGCACGAGCGGAAGGCTCGGCGTGCTCGACGCCTCGGAGTGTTCGCCGACGTTTAACGTATCGCCCGAACTTGTGCAAGGGATCATTGCCGGGGGCGAGCGGGCGCTGTCGCGTGCGACGGAGGCGAGCGAGGACGACCCGGCGCTGGGCGAACACGACCTGCTGTTCCGGGGATTTGGGCCGAAGGACGTGCTGTGCGGGATCGCGGCGAGCGGGCGGACGCCGTATGTGCTGGGCGCGATCCGGGCGGCGCGGCGGCTGCGGGCGGCGACGATCGGGGTGAGTTGCACGCCGGATTCGGAGCTTTCGCGGGAAGCGGAGATCGCGATCACTCCGCTGCCCGGGCCGGAGATCATCGCGGGCTCGACGCGGATGAGGGCGGGCACGGCGACGAAGCTGGTGCTGAACATGCTAACGACGGCGTCGATGATCCGGATGGGGTGCGTTTACGGGAACCTGATGGTGAACGTGCAGCCGAAGAACGAGAAGCTGCTGGCGCGGGCGCGGCGGATTGTGAGCCAGGCGGCGGAGCTGAGCCCGGAGGAGGCGGCGAAGCTGCTTACGATGGCGGGGGGCGTGGTGAAGACGGCAATTGTGATGGGGCGGCGCAAGGCCGGGCGCGCGGCGGCCGAGATGCTGTTGGTGCGGGCCGGAGGGAGCGTTTCGCGGGCGCTCACGCTAGAGTAAAACAAGCAACCAGGCATGGACACATTTTTGATTCAGGGCGGACGGCCGCTTGCGGGCGAAGTGGCGGTCAGCGGGGCGAAGAATTCGGCGCTGCCGGCGCTGGCGGCGGCGCTGCTGACTTCCGAAACGGTGGTGCTCGAGAGGATTCCGACGGTGCGCGACATCCGGACGATGGAGTCGCTGCTGACGCACATCGGGGCCGGCGTTTCGATCGACGGCGGGACGGTGACCATCGAGGCCGGGAAGCTGAACGAGCCCGAAGCGCCGTATGATCTCGTCAAGACAATGCGGGCGTCGAGCCTGGTGCTCGGGCCGCTGGTTGGACGCACGGGGCGGGCGCGAGTGTCGATGCCGGGAGGATGCGCGATCGGAGCGCGGCCGATCAATCTGCACGTTTCGGCGCTGGAGCAACTGGGGGCGCGGATTTCGCAGGCCCACGGCTATATTCAGGCGGAGGCGCCGGGCGGGCTGCGTGGATCGCTGGTGCATTTCGACCGGATCACGGTGACGGGCACCGAGGATGTGCTGATGGCCGCGGTGCTGGCCGATGGGGAGACCGTAATCGAGAACGCGGCGCGGGAGCCGGAGGTAAACGATCTCGCCGGCCTGCTGACCAAGATGGGCGCGAAGATCGAAGGCGCGGGGACGTCGACGATTACCGTGAAAGGCGTCGCGAAGCTGCACGGGGCGCGGCACGCGATCATTCCGGACCGGATCGAGGCGGGGACGTTTTTGATCGCGGGAGCGATGACGCGGGGCGACCTGCGCATCACGGATTGCGAACCGGCGCATCTGCATGCTCTGGTGGCGCGGATGCGGCAGGCGGGCGCGGAGATCGTGGAGGAAGGGCCGAACGCGCTGCGGGTGCGGGCGGCGCGGCGGCTGGAAGCGGCCGACATCACGACGGAAGAGTATCCGGGGTTCGCCACGGATCTGCAGGCGCAGTACATGGCGATGATGACGGCGGCGAACGGGATTTCCTTCATCACGGAGACGATTTTCGAGAACCGGTTCATGCACGCGCTGGAGCTGATGCGGATGGGCGCGACGATCCGGATCGAAGGGCGGCAGGCGATTGTGGCGGGCGTGCCGTCGCTGACGGGGGCGCAGGTGATTGCGAGCGATCTGCGGGCGAGCGCGTCGCTGGTGCTGGCCGGGCTGGTGGCGCAGGGCGAGACGGTGGTGGACCGGGTATATCACATCGACCGCGGGTATGAGCGGATCGAGGAGAAGCTGCGCGGGGCGGGAGCGGGAATCGAGCGGCGCGGGCAAGCGGCCGCGGGCAAGGCCTGAAGAGCGGCGGGGTGTGGGAAAATCAGGCGATGCCGATCGCACCGCCTGCTCCGAAACATCACAATTCAGCGTTCGTTGCTCTGGTAGAAGACGCGCGCACGCGCACAAAACAGATTGAGCTTGACGCGTACCGGGCTCTTGCCGGACGGGGTGAACCTCATGTGCTGATCGACGTGCGCGAGGACCACGAGTGGGCCGATGGACGGGCGAGCGGGGCGATTCATCTGGGCAAAGGGATCATCGAGCGCGACATTGAAGGGAAGGTTCCGGACAAGGACGCTACGCTGGTGCTGTACTGCGGCGGAGGATATCGCAGCGTGCTGGTGGCAGAGGCGCTGCAGAAGATGGGCTACACGAACGCGCTGTCGCTCGAAGGCGGTTGGCGGGCGT
This sequence comes from Acidobacteriota bacterium, assembly GCA_021788955.1. The sequence continues at coordinate 778 of JAJYKC010000367.1, read as the reverse complement.
GGCTGGGGGCGGGACTTCCGATCGAGTCCTGAGCCATGGGAACGCTGCGAAAGTTTGCGGGAATGGTTGCGCTGGCGGCGGCGCTGCCGGCGTGGGCGCAGCAGGAGTGGACGTTCGCGGTGGCGGGCGATTCGCGGAACTGCGGAGACATCGTGATGCCGGAGATCGCGCAAGGGGCGATCGAGCATCATGCGCTGTTTTACTGGCACCTGGGCGATTTCCGCGCGACGTACACGTTCGACCAGGACTATGTGGCGACGCATCCGAACCCGACGATCGCGGGGTATTTGTTTTACGGCGGATGGCAGGACTTCATCGACCGGCAGCTTGCGCCGTTCCGGCATGTGCGTGTGTTTTTGGGAATCGGGAACCATGAACTGATTCCGCCGCGGACGCGGGAGGAGTTTGTGGCGCAGTTCGCCGACTGGCTGGATGCGCCGCCGATCCGGGCACAGCGGCAGGCCGACGATCCGCACGATCACATGGTGCGGACCTGGTATCACTGGACGACGCACGGAGTGGACTTCATCAATCTGGACAACGGCTCGACCGAGCAGTTCGACAAGCCGCAGATGGACTGGCTGATGCGGCTGATCGAGCGGGACGCGACAGATGCGGCGGTGAAGGTGCTTGTGGTGGGGATGCACGAGGCGCTGCCGGGGAGTATCGCGTTCGCGCACAGCATGGACGAAGCGCCGGCGGCGAAGGTGAGCGGGACTGCCGTGTACGAGCGTTTGGTGAAGCTGCAACGGGAGACGCGGAAGCCGGTATATATCCT